>JAHFPI010000246.1 GCA_023266795.1 Rhodospirillales bacterium | reverse complement strand
TCGGATATGGGGCTGGCTGCCCTGCCCACGGAGAGGGCGATGAAAGATTTGCCGCCACAGGTCGTTCTGGCTTTTTCGCCCTATGCGGAGAACCTGCAGGACTGGATCGCAAAGGCGGCGGCGGCGCGTCATGAAGCGCTCATGCTGATGCCAATGGAGACCGACAGCTATCCGCAGGACGATCCGGGGCCCCGGGCGCTTTCCTCCCGCCTGAGCGACCATGACAATAACGACAACCTGAACTGGCTGCTCGAACGGGGCAAGGGCGCCGTCGGAGTCGTCAACCTGATGGGCTCGCGTTTCATGACCAATGAAAAAAGGCTCGCCGCCGTCTTTGAAACCCTGCGAAAAAATAATTCCATGTTCGTGGAAACGCCGGGGATAGAGAAATCCGCCGGTGCGGCCGTTGCCGCTACGACCGATCTCCCCTATCTGGCGGCCAGCGCGCAGATAGATGCCGTCGCCGCCGACAAGGCTATCCGCGAACAACTGGCCGCGCTGGAAAAAAGAGCCCATGAGCGCGGTTATGCCATCGGTATCGCCGCCCCCTACCCCCTGACATTCAACGTCATCAAGTCATGGGCAGCGGGACTGGAAGATCGCGGCGTTACGCTTGGAACACTGAAAACGGTATGGAAAAATAAGCCCCATCATGAAGAAGCACCCGCCCAGCAGCCTCCACAGACACAGCCCAAGCAACCCTGATCCGTCCTACCGCGACGGCGTCGGCATTGTTCTTTTTAACAGCAGCGGCCATGTGCTGGTTGCCGAACGGCTCGACAGTCTCGGCGGCTGGCAGATGCCGCAGGGAGGCATCGATGCGGGTGAAGCCCCTGAAGTCGCCGTCTTCCGCGAGATGGAAGAGGAAATTGGCACACGCAACGCCAGAATCATCAGCACGATAGAAGAATGGCTCTGCTACGACTTACCGCCCGCGCTCGCCAAAAAATTGTGGAGGGGGAAGTATCGCGGCCAGCGGCAGAAATGGGTCGCGCTGGAATTTCTCGGTCAGGACGACGACATCCGCCTCGACGCCCATACGCACCCCGAATTCAGCCGCTGGAAATGGGTGCCGCTCCACGAATTGCCCGCCTACGCCGTCCCCTTCAAACGCGATGTCTATGAGCGGGTGGTGAAGGAGTTTGCGCGGTATGCGGAGAAACCGGCGGATTGAAGATTATGCCGGCGATCTCTCATACCAGCCTTTGGATGCATTCACGACGCGGACAACCAGCAGCATGACCGGCACTTCAATCAGCACGCCGACCACGGTAGCCAGCGCGGCGCCGGAGTTGAACCCGAACAGGCTGATGGCAGCCGCTACCGCCAGCTCAAAGAAATTGGACGCCCCGATCAGGGCTGACGGGCAGGCGATGTTGTGTTTCTCCCCCACTATCCTGTTCAGCCAATAGGCCAATGCCGAGTTGAAAAACACCTGAATCAGGATCGGCACGGCCAGCAGGGCGATGACCAGCGGCTGCTTCAGGATGGCCTCCCCCTGAAAGGCGAAGAGCAGAACGAGAGTCGCCAGCAACGCGGTGGTCGACCACGGGCCAATCTTCACCATCGCCGCGTCAAAGGCGGCCTGCCCCTTCCCCAGCAGCGCCTTGCGCCAGAGCTGGGCAAGGATCACAGGAATAACGATGTAGAGCACAACCGATATGATAAGCGTTGCCCACGGCACGGTGATGGACGATATGCCCAGCAGGAACGCCACCAGCGGCGCAAAAGCCACGACCATGATGCTGTCATTCAGGGCCACCTGCGAGAGGGTAAACAGCGGATCCCCGTTGGAAAGGCGGCTCCAGACAAACACCATCGCCGTACAGGGCGCGGCGGCCAGCAGAATCAATCCGGCGATGTAGCTGTCGAGCTGATCGGCGGGCAGCAGCGGCGCGAACAGATGGCGGATAAACAGCCAGCCGAGAAAAGCCATCGTGAACGGCTTGACCAGCCAGTTCACGAACAGCGTGACGCCGATCCCGCGCACATGCCGACGCACCTCATGCAGCGCGCCAAAATCCACCTTTACCAGCATGGGGACGATCATGACCCAAATTAACAGGCCAACCGGCAGATTAACCCGCGCCACTTCCATGCGGCCAACCGCCTGAAAAACATCTGGTAAAAATTGGCCCAAAGCAATACCGGCAACGATACAGAGAAATACCCATACGCTCAGGTAGCGCTCGAATATGTTCATTGACAGTTATCCTCCGTGGGTGTCTCCGCCATTCCGTGCGGATTTCCCCGGCGTGCGCCGAATACCTCAGGGATTAAGCGGCGACCATGCGGGGTCGGAGGCGTCGAGCGGCGTCGGGACTTTGGTTTCGTTGAAGCCAGTCAGGTCGATGGTGTAGAGCTGGGCCGAACGCTCGGTCTTGTTATAGCCTACCGGCAGCTCCTTGAAGTAGCAAAGCACGCGTCCGTTCGGCGCCCAGGTGGGGCCTTCGACGTGGTAGGCCTGTGTAATCAGCCTCTCGCCACGGCCATCGGGGTGAATGACGCCGATAAAGAACT
>JAHFPI010000067.1 GCA_023266795.1 Rhodospirillales bacterium | reverse complement strand
TAGGCCGTGCGGCGGGTTCTATCGTCGTTGAAGTCCGCCGTCAGCTGCGCGAGATCAAAGGCATCCTCGAAGGCACCACCAAGCCCGAGTATGGCCGCGCGGTCGACATGCTGACCAAGGCGGCGATCAAGGAAATGATCGTGCCGTCGCTGCTGCCCGTGGCGACGCCGATCGTGCTGTTCTTGGTGATCTACTGGGTCTCCGGCGAGCTGACTTCGGCGTTCCAGACCGTGGGCGCGATGCTGGTCGGCACGATCGTGACCGGCATTTTCGTGGCGATCTCCATGACCTCCGGCGGCGGCGCATGGGATAACGCGAAAAAATATATTGAAGAAGGCAACTACGGCGGCAAAGGTTCCGAAGCGCACAAGGCGGCGGTAACCGGCGACACCGTCGGCGATCCCTACAAGGACACCGCCGGCCCCGCCGTCAACCCGCTCATCAAGATCACCAATATCGTGGCGATCCTGATGGTGGCCGTGGCCGCGAAGTTCCTGACCCACTGATCAGGCGACTGCTTAATAAAAAACCCCTCCGGAAACGGAGGGGTTTTTATTGCGTGCGTGACTCTGGCAGGCTCACATTTTCTTTTCTGGCGCCGGTCTTGTCGCTTTGATATCCGGTTCCCGGTGCGACACTTGCACGCTCTTATCGGCTGCCCTGGAAAATGAATGGGTCATCTTTTCATCTTCCTGCTTTTGGTGCTCGAACAGCCAGAACCTCATTTCTGTTTTCATGCTGTGTTTCATTTTTCTTCTCCTTATGGCGGGGCTTTTCTGCCTCGTTGCTGCATATTTTCACTTATAAGTGGGGGATACTTTGATATAAGTCAAGATAATGGGGGGCAGCCATACAGCGGCGGAAGCGCCCAAAAACCTTTAAAAACAGCCATTTTAGCAACATTTAAGAAGTGCGCCGGAAGGTTTTTGAGGGATTGTTATGTTACCCGTGGATTTTGCGAATTAATCTTGCCGGTCAGCGGCCTGAAAAATTTTTCGTTTGGCGGGATAATTTTTAAAAAAGTTGCAAATAAACCACAAATTCGCGTGCCACGGGGGCTTCGGGTGGAATAAAAAAAGCCCCGATTCTCCGGGGCTTTCTTGCTGATTCGGGAACGGGCTATATCTGTTTCATCACCAGACGCGTCGTGTCCTTGCCGTGTTTTATCATGCCGCTCATCACAATTTTTCCGTTGACGCTTTTGACATCCAGAACTGATTTATAGGTGACGATGCCTTTTGTGGGGTTGCCCTGCTGGTCGACAATAAACGCGGAGTCTCCGGCATGGCTGGGGTCGACTGTTGACTCAATCTCCACCTTGTCTCCGCCGACGACGCTGAAGGCGCTCTCCCAGATGAAGCCGTTTTTATCCTTGCGGTAGGTCAGGCCGTTCTTGATGATGGTGACGCCGTCGCCATTGACGAAGAAGGGGCCGCCATAGCTCGTCTCGGAGCTGACATCGTATTGACCGTCCAGATTTTCAAGGGAGATAGGCATCCTGATCGCTCCTGTTCTTTACAGATTTTTCAAGGATTTCATATAGCTAACCTTAAATTCAGGATTTTGGCAAGATATCTCTTGCCCAAAAAAAAGAATCTGACAATACTGCAAGCGGAAGGTTGGGGCGGGCGGATGTCTCCCAATCCGGCCAGGGCCGAGAGGCAGCAACCGTAACGAGTTTTACATCCGGGTCGTTTCCAGCCTTCCACCTTTTCCTTGAATCGTATAGTCTTAGCGTTGGTTTAAATAAAAACTTACACTGTCATCCCCGCGAAGGCGGGGATCCATCTTGACGATGGTGCCAATGGATTCCCGCCTTCGCGGGAATGACAGAAAAGGCGGGGGAATATCGTGGCCAAAAAAACGGCATCAGAACAGCCGACAGAAAAACCAGTCGAATACCGCGTTCTGGCGCGCAAATACCGGCCGCAGAATTTTTCCGAGCTGAAGGGGCAGGAGGCGCTGGTGCGCACCCTGAGCAATGCCATCCAGTCGGGACGCATCGCCCATGCCTTTATGCTCACCGGCGTGCGCGGCGTGGGCAAGACCACGACGGCGCGGATTATCGCCCGGGCGCTCAACTGCGAAAAAGGCCCGACCGTCACGCCCTGCGGCCAGTGCGAACAATGCCGCGCCATCGCCGAAGACCGGCATGTGGATGTGCTGGAGATGGATGCGGCTTCGCGCAACGGCGTAGACGAAATCCGCGAAATTATCGATTCCGTGCAGTATGCGCCGGTCTCCGGACGCTATAAAATCTTCATCCTCGACGAAGTGCACATGCTGTCCAAACCGGCTTTCAATGCGCTGCTGAAAACGCTGGAGGAGCCGCCGGAGCATGTGAAGTTTGTGTTCGCCACGACCGAAATCCGCAAGGTGCCGGTGACGGTGCTGTCGCGCTGCCAGCGGTTCGACCTGCGGCGCATCGGCGCGGACGTGCTGGAAAAGTATTTCAGCGAAATGATGGTCAAGGAAAACGTGGAAGCGGAGCAGGGGGCTGTCGCCCTGATCGCCCGCGCTGCAGACGGTTCGGCGCGGGACGGGCTGAGCCTGCTCGATCAGGCGATTTCGCGGGAGCCGCAGAAAATCACCGAGCAGCAAGTGCGCGAGATGTTGGGTCTGGTGGATCGTTCGGTTACGCTGGATCTTTTCGAGGCGATCATGAAAGGCAACAGCGCCGAAACCATGGCGCTGCTCGACAATCTTTATAAAGGCGGCGCCGATGCCCTGATGGTGCTGCAGGATTTGCTTGATCTGACGCATTACCTGACCAAAACCCGCGTCGCGCCGGAAGTGGCCAAGGATCAGGCGCTGCCGGAGGCGGAGCGTGTGCGCGGCCTCGCGCTGGCACAGGGATTGTCCGTGCCGACACTCACGCGCACATGGCAAATTCTGCTCAAGGGTGTGCCGGAAATCCAGCATGCTTTCAACCCGCAGCTGGCGCTGGAAATGCTGATTATCCGCCTGCTCTATGTCTCCGATCAGCCGACGCCGGGCGATGTTTTGAAACAGCTGAAAGACGGATCGACGGTGAGCATGGGCGCGCCATCCGGCGGGAGCGCGCCGCGCGGTACAACGATCATGTCCGGCGGGTCTGCCGCCGTGGCGGCGGCGCTGGGAGAAACGGAAACGGCCAGCGTCAATAACTTCAACGCGGTCGTGGCGCTGTTCGGCCAGCATCGTGAGATTATTTTACAGTCGCAGATCATGAATTTCGTGCATGTCGTGAAGTTCGAGCAGGGGCATCTGTCCCTGCGCCTGAAAGAAGGCGCGCCGCATGGCCTTGTCGGCCAGATGTCCGACCGCCTGAGCCAGTGGACGGGACGGCGCTGGGTTATCAGTCTGTCGCGGGAGGCGGGCGAACCTACGCTGGCCGATGCGCGGCAGGGGCAGCAGCAGGATGTCCTGAACGAAGTCAAGGCGCATCCGGTTGTCAGCGAAGTGCTGAAAGCTTTTCCTGGCGCTAAAATCGTCGATATCCGCGATCGGAAATAAAACATGGTCAATATCGTCCAGATGATGCAGAAAGCATCGCAGATGAAGCAGAAAATGCAGGAGATGCAGGCGCGCGCCCAGCAGATGGAAGTGTCCGGCGAGGCGGGCGGCGGCCTGGTGAAGTGCCGCGTCAACGGCCGCTTTGAAATCAGGACGCTGAAGGTGGACAAATCGCTTATCGATCCGCAGGCTGCGGAAGTGATGGAGAACACGATCATTGCCGCCCTTAACGATGCGCGCCAGAAAGCGGAAACCCTGATGGGCGATGAAACCAAAAAAATCATGAGCGATCTGGGGCTGCCCGCCGGCCTTGATCTGCCTTTTTAACGGTGGATACAAATGTCTTTTGATTATGCGGCATCGGGGCTTCCTGATAACAAGCAATGGAAGGCCGCCACTGTTCTCTGCAATGAATGGCTGAACCGGAACATGAGCATGTTCGGCCCAGAACGCATCGCCCGGTTCATGCTTAACCAGCCGGTGACCGCCGCAAAGCTGATCATGGAGAATTGCCCGGACTGGTCGGAAGAATCCGTGACGCTGGCCCTGCTGGGGCCTGCCAAGGAATCCCTGCTTGCCGGTGTGGCTGCGGCGAATGACATTTTCAGCACGAGGACGACGGCGCTGCTAGCGGCCATGGCCGGAAAAGGCGTTGCGGACGCCGCGATGGAGCGGGATATGACGCGGCTGTTTCTGGTGGAGGGCCTTTCGACGATGAATGACCAGCTGATCGGCCGCAAACAGATCGACAAGCACCATCAGGTGCGCTGGAATATCCTGCATGAGCTGGAGAAGAATTTTTCTGACGTGAAGGGTAAAAACCCCGCCCTTGACGTGATATTCGCTCAAGCCCTGAAAGACTCCCGCGCCGCGCTGCAAGCGCTGGACGCTGCGGTGAAATAACCATGCGCCTTATCACCTGGAACATAAATTCCGTCCGCCTGCGGCTGGGGCTGCTGATGCAGCTGATCGACCGGCAGAAACCGGATGTGTTCTGCTTGCAGGAAACCAAGACGCCGGATGAATTTTTTCCGGTTGAGGCGCTAGTGAACAAGGGCTTTAAACATCATCATTTTACGGGCATGAAGGGTTATAACGGCGTGGCGGTGTTCTCGAAACTGCCGCTGGCCGATCCGCAGGTTTACAAGCGCTGCGGAAAAAATGATTGCCGCCATATTTCCGTGACGGTTAAAGCTAAGGGAAAACCTTTCGAACTGCATAATATCTACATTCCCGCCGGCGGTTACGAGGCTGACATGGCCTCGGAAAAATTCCGGCACAAGCTGGATTTTGTCGACGAACTGACGCGCTGGTTTTCCAGGGAGAGATATTCGGGGGCGTCGATGGTCGTTGTCGGCGACCTGAATATCGCGCCGCTGGAAAACGATGTCTGGGATCATAAAAAGATGCAGGATGTCGTGTCGCACACGCCGGTCGAAGTGGAGAAATTTACAAAGTTTTATAACTCTGTCGGCTGGGTGGATGCTATCCGCCATTTTGTGCCGGAAGAGGAAAAACTTTATTCGTGGTGGAGCTACCGCGCCGAGGACTGGGCCGCCGCCGATAAAGGCCGCCGTCTCGACCACATCTGGGTGACAAAAAATTTAAAACCGTCCCTGAAAAAGCATCAGATCCTGCGGGATGTACGCGGCTGGGAGCGGCCCAGCGACCATGCGCCGGTTATCCTTGACCTGAACGTTTCCTGACAAACACGCCTGCGACAATCAGCCCAGCGCCGAGCACAATCGCCGGCGTCAGCCACAGCAGCAGGGTTTTTTTCTCCACAGGCGGATTGAGCAAGATGAAATCCCCGTAACGGTCTTTTAGAAACTGCCGCACTTCTTCGTCGGTGTCGCCTGCGGTCAGCCGTTTACGCACCAGCACCCGCAGGTCTTTGGCAAGGTCGGCGTTGGAATCGTCAATCGCCTGACCCTGACAGACGAGGCAGCGGAGGTCTTTGCTAATTTCCCGCGCCCGCGCTTCCAGCACGGGGTCTTTCAGCCGCTCGTCCGGCTCCACGGCCAGCGCGGAAAAGCTTGCGGTCACCAGCATAAAAAGTAAAAACCAGAATTTCATTGTCTCAACTCCGCCAGCAACGGCCTGAAAATGGCGCGGTATACTTCGTCCGTGACCGCCCCTACGTATTTATAACGGATAATCCCTTTGGCATCGATAACGAATGTTTCCGGCACGCCGTAAACGCCCCAGTCAATCGCCACGTGGCCGTCGGTGTCGGTGCCGATGGCCGTGTACGGATCGCCATGTTCCTTCAGCCAGGGCGCCAGCTTCTCCGGCGTATCCTTGTAATCAATGCCGTAGATGGGGATGTTTTCTATCTGGCCTATCGCTTCAAGCGTGCCCTGTTCAAGCCTGCACTCCATGCACCATGAGGAGAAAACGTTGACGATCGCAGGCGTGGCGCGCAAATCCTTGCTTGAAAAGCCTTTCTTGCCCTTCACCACTGCCGGTAAACTGAACTCCGGAACCTGCTTGCCGAGCATGACGGACTCCAAAATCGCCGGATCCTTGCCCTTGAGCATTGGCACGACAAAAAAGACCACCAGCACCGCAAACAGTATAAGCGGAATCTTATTCATGCCGCCGCCTGTCCGTAATGGAGATAAAACCTCCGCCCGCCATCATCAGGGCACCCAGCAAAATCCATAGCACCAGCGTATGGTTGTAAATGCGCACCACCCACCTGTCCGGCTGATCCTTGTCCTGATCGCCGAGGACGAGATAGAGCAGGTTAAAGTTTTCCACCTTCAGCGCCACTTCACTGGTCGATTTTTCGTCTGCGGGGTACCAGCGTTTTTCCGGCGTCAGGTAGCCGTTATCCACCGTGAAAATACCCGTGTCGATGTCATAGTTCGGCCCCTCGCTCTTGTGCGTGCCGAGAAAGGCGATGTCATGCCCGGCAACGATCACATGGTCGCCCCGCACCATCCAGAGGATTTTCTCCTCTTTCCACAGCGTCGTGGCGGTGATGCCCATGATCAGGATACCGAAGCCGATGTGAGCCAGCGCCATGCCGAAATAGGAACGCGGCAGTTTGAGGCTGATTTTTTTCCAGAGGTTATAGGACGTCGCAAAAACAATCCATCCGCCCACCCCGAAGCCGAGCACGGACAGGGGTTTTTCATGCAGCGGCAGCGTCAATAAAACCACGATCGTCATGCTGGTCAGGATGAAAGGTATCGACAGTTTTTCCAGAGACCCCTTGCGCCATGCCAGCGAAGGCGCTGCGCCCATCAGCAGCGCGAACGGCACCAGCATCGGCAGCAGCACGGACAGGTAATAAGGCGGACCCACCGACACGCTGCCGAGATCAAGCGCGCTCATGAACACCGGATAAAGCGTTCCCATCATCACCGTTACGCAGAATGTGAATAAAAAGACGTTGTTGAGCACCATCGCCGTTTCACGGCTCACGGTGCTGAATCCCGCGCCGGATTTCACCTGCGGGGCGCGGAAGGCATAGAATATAAAGGCCCCGCCGATGGCCACCGTCAGCAACACCAGAATAAATATCCCTCGCGCCGGGTCGTTGGCGAAGGCGTGGACGGAGGTGAGGATGCCGGAGCGCACCAGAAACGTGCCGAGCAGCGAAAAGCTGAAGGCGAGGATGGCAAGAAATATCGTCCAGTTGCCGAGCGTATTCCTTTTTTCAAGCACGGCCACGGAATGCAGCAGCGCCGTTCCCGCCAGCCACGGCATCAGCGAGGCGTTCTCCACGGGATCCCAGAACCAGAAACCGCCCCAGCCGAGTTCGTAATAGGCCCAGACAGCGCCGGACATGATTCCCAGCGTGAGTGCAATCCACGCGGCGAGCACCCACGGGCGCAGCGTTGCAGCCCATGCCGCATCGACTTTCTTTTCCATCAGCGCCGCCATGGCGAAACAAAACGTAATCGAAAAGCCGACATAGCCCGTATAGAGCAGCGGCGGATGGACGGCGAGGCCGGGATCCTGCAGGACCGGATTCAGGTCCATGCCTTCCATTGGCACCGGAAAAAGCCGCGCAAAGGGGTTGGAGGTCATCAGGATGAACAGCAGAAAGCCGAAACCGATCATGCCCTGCACCGAAAGCACCCGCGCCTGCACCGGCAGGGGGATTTTTTTCGCGCGCTCGACGCCGAAGCCCCAGAGCGACAGCATCCATACCCACAGCATCATCGAGCCTTCATGGCTCCCCCAGGCGCCGGAAATTTTATAGATCATCGGTTTCAGCGTATGGCTGTTTTCGAAGACGTTCTTTACCGAGAAATCAGACGTGACATGCGCGTACATTAGTGCGCCGAAAGACAGGCTGACGAGAACGAATAGTGCCATTGCGGAGCGCCGTCCGAACAGCATCCATTTCTTTTTATCCCGGTTCGCGCCGACGAGCGGCACGACCGATTGGAGCAACGAAAAGACCAGCGCTAAAACCAGCGCGCCATAGCCAAGATCGACAATCATTTTTTTCCCTTTTCTTTCGCCGCTTTCTCCAGAGACTTAGCCACTTCCGGAGGCATGTATTTTTCATCGTGTTTGGCGAGAAGCTCACTGGCGATAAACACGCCCTGATCGTTGAGGGCGCCGGTGGCAACAACGCCCTGTCCTTCGCGGAACAGGTCAGGCAGAACGCCCGAATACTCGACGTTCATATCTTTCACCTCGTCGGTGACGACGAAAGAAATGGCCAGGGCATCGTCGCGTTTTTTCAACGTACCTTTTTTGACCAGACCGCAGAGGCGAAAACGATGGCCGGGCGCGACCAGCGCTGAATGCTGCCCCTGAAACGTGGCTACTTCCATCGGGCTGTAGAAAAAGGCGATGTTGTCCTGCAGGGCATAGAGCGACAATCCCACGGCTGCCGAGAGGCAGGCGAGAATAAACAGGATAAAATAAAGCCGCTGCTTCTTCTTCATTTGATCTTTTTCCAGGCGTAAATGGTGGACAGGGTGATGCCGCCCAGCACCACAAAGCATAAGGCATAGGCTGTTATGATATAAAAGGAATAATCGCCGTTCATGCGGGGTCTCCCTGCTGCCTGATTTTCAGTTTCCGCCGCGCGATCTCCGTTTTCAGGCGTATGCACACCAGCGCGACAAACAACGCGGTAAAGCCGATCGCCATTGCCAGCAGCGGCAGCATCATCGAACCGTCAATCGCCGGTTTGGCGAAGCGGGACAGGCTCGCCGGCTGGTGCAGCGTGTTCCACCAGTCCACGGAGAACTTGATAATCGGGATATTGACGACGCCGATCAGCAGTAAAAACGCCCCGGCGTTGATGCCCTTCTGCTCGTCGTCAAAGGCGTCGACCAGCGCGATGTAGCCGAGATAGAGGAAAAACAATATCAGCACCGAGGTGAGACGGGCGTCCCACACCCACCACGCGCCCCACATCGGCTTGCCCCACAGCGATCCCGTGACAAGGCAGATGAAGGTAAAGGCCGCGCCCAGCGGCGCTGCCGCCTTGGCGTAGAGTTCTGCGACGATGTGTTTCCATACCAGACCGACAAAAGCCGCCGCCGCCATGCCGGTATAGATAAACAGCGCCATCCATGCCGCAGGGACGTGGATATACATGATGCGCACGGAGGAGCCCTGCTGATAGTCGTCGGGCGAGGTCACAAGCGCCGTATACAGGCCGACCGCCAGCGTAATGACCGCAACGACAGCCGCAACGGGTTCCACCCATTTCACCAGTTCAAGGAACCGGCGCGGATTGGCAAAGCGCCCAATGGTTGGTTTTTTCATCATGACCTCATATTCATCCGGAAAAACAACGCCGCCACCCACGCAGTCAGGGGCAGGGCGGCAATAACCAGGGAAAGCTGCAGCAGAAGATACGCTTTAACGGGCAGTTCGGCAAGGACTGCTTCAGTCCCCATTACGCCTAAAATCAGCATTGGTATATAA
>JAHFPI010000245.1 GCA_023266795.1 Rhodospirillales bacterium | reverse complement strand
CCGTCAAAATCGATCACGACGATATCGCCTTTTTTGGCGGCACGTTTTTCCTCGACTTTTTCGGAAGCCTTGTTGCTGCCGGCGATACGCTCCAGCGTTTCCTTGACGGCCTTGGCATCGGGCTTCGCCGTCAGCCTTTCCAGCTTGAGTCCGGCAAAATCCATCACCTTGATTTCCGGCAGCAGCTCAATCGCCATCGTATATTCAAGCCCGGATTTTTCATCGAAGGTTTTCACTTCGATTTTCGGGCGCATGGCGGGGCGCAGTTCATTCTCGTTGATGGCTTTCAGCGAACTGTCGTTGACGGCGCTTTCCAGCACCTCGCCCATCACGGCCTTGCCGTATTTCGATTTCAGCAGCGCAAGCGGCACTTTTCCCGGACGGAAGCCGGGCATGTTGACGGTCTGGCCGATTTCCTGAAGTTTTTCATTGATCTTCTTGTCGATTTCCGCCGCCGATACGGTAACGGTGAATTCGCGCCTCAGGGGCTCTTTTTTAGTCTGTGTGATCTGCATCGCTAAAACTTTCATCCTCTTCATCTGTAACAACAGGCGTTCCTTCGTGGTGCGGGCGGAGGGACTTGAACCCACACGTCTTTCGACACTGGAACCTAAATCCAGCGCGTCTGCCAATTCCGCCACGCCCGCCAAACCAAACACGTATTATTGTCTGTGGGTTATATTCATAGGAAAAAGGCCGTTATGACGCAACCTTTTTTATGTGGAATAAAGTATCAACCTATATGTAAATGGGCGTATACTACGCTCTCGACTGACCGGCCAACTCGTTCTATTCATTATCCAAAAGGCACCTATGACTTACACTGAAGTTTTCGGCATTCTCTCGATCCTGCTGATGCTGTGCTCGCGCGCGAATTATTTTAATTCGATTTTTCGCGGCAGAACGCATCCGCATGCCTTTTCGTGGTTTATCTGGAGCGTGATTTCCAGCATCGGCGTCGCGGCGCAGATCGCCGAGGGTGCCGGTGCGGGTTTCTGGGGACGCGCCTTCGGCTCTGCCACCTGCTTCATCATGGTTATCATCGCCCTTGTCAAAGGGGAGCGCAACATCAAGCGCAGCGACTGGATAACGCTGGCCGTCGCCCTTTCCGCCATCCCGCTGTGGGTTGTCACCAAAACGCCGGTCTGGTCGGTGCTGCTCGTCTGCACCATCGACACGCTCGGCTACTTCCCGACCGTCCGCAAATCATGGACGAAGCCCCACGAGGAAGCCGCCAGAAGCTATATGTTCTCCAGCCTCAGTTCCCTGTTCTCGGTTCTCGCCGTCGAACATTACACCCTGTCGACATGGCTTTATCCCGCCGTGCTGACGGTAACCAACAGCGGCATGGTGGGATTTCTGCTGTGGCGCCGGTATACGTTGAAATCCGCGCACAAGCGTGTTAATCGATAACCCATGAACAGCAAACCCATCCACATTATCGGCGCCGGCATGGCGGGCTCGGAGGCGGCGTGGCAGACAGCCAATAGCGGCGTAAAAGTCGTGCTGCACGAAATGCGCCCCATCCGCACCACCGACGCGCACCAGACCGACAAATGCGCGGAGCTGGTCTGCTCCAATTCCTTCCGCTCGGATGATGCGGAATATAATGCGGTCGGTCTGCTGCATGAGGAAATGCGCCGCGCGGGTTCGCTGATTATGCGCTGCGCGGATGCATCGAAAGTTCCGGCAGGTTCCGCCCTCGCCGTCGACCGCGAAGCTTTTTCCGAAGCCGTCACCAAGGAACTCCACGCCCATCCCAATATCACGGTTGACCGCAGCGAAGTCGCGGGACTTCCTCCTGATACATGGGACAGCGTGATTATCGCCACAGGGCCCCTCACCTCGCCCGCGCTCACCGACGCGATCAGGAAACTGACCAACGAGGAGCATCTGGCTTTCTTCGACGCGATTGCGCCGATTGTGTTCAGGGAAAGCATCGATATGTCGAAGGCGTGGTTCCAGTCGCGCTACGACAAGCCCGGCCCCGGCGGGACGGGGAAAGACTACATAAACTGCGCGATGGACAAGGCACAGTATGAAACCTTTATCGCCGCGCTGGTCAGCGGCGAAAAAACGGAATTTAAAGAGTGGGAAAAGAACACGCCCTATTTCGAAGGCTGTCTGCCGATCGAAGTAATGGCGGAGCGCGGGGTCGATACGCTGCGCTGGGGGCCGATGAAACCAATTGGTCTGACCAACCCGCACAACCCGACCGTCAAATCCCACGCCATCGTGCAACTGCGGCAGGACAATCTGCTCGGCACTTTGTTTAATATTGTCGGCTTCCAGACAAAACTGAAATACGGCGAACAGACCCGCATCTTCAAAATGATCCCCGGCCTCGAGAACGCCGAATTCGCGAGGCTCGGCGGCATTCACCGCAACACTTTTATCAACAGCCCGAAACTGCTGGATGCGACGCTGAGATTAAAAAATATGCCGCGCCTCCGCTTCGCTGGCCAGATGACCGGCTGCGAAGGCTATGTCGAAAGCGCCGCCGTCGGCCTGCTTGCCGGGCGCTTCGCCGCCGCCGAGGTGCTGGA
>JAHFPI010000244.1 GCA_023266795.1 Rhodospirillales bacterium | reverse complement strand
TCTCATCAACAGCCTCGAATACGGCAACGGCACGGCCATTTTCACCAATGACGGCGGTACGGCGCGGAATTTCGCGCGCGACATCACGGCCGGCATGGTCGGCATCAACGTGCCGATCCCCGTGCCGGTGGCCTTCAACAGCTTCGGCGGCTGGAAACGCTCGCTGTTCGGCGACGTGCATATGCACGGGCAGGAAGGCGTGCGCTTCTACACCAAGCTGAAAACCATTACCGCACGCTGGCCGCGCGGCCCGGCACAGGGGGCTGATTATCACTTCCCGCAAAACAAATAAGGGTGAAGAAGAATGACCAGAGTTGCAGAACTGGCCACGGACGGCGAAAAATCCGTTGATATAAAAGCCGGGCGGCTGCGCCCGGAACAATATGCGGAAAATTTCGGCGACGTTCATCCCCCGCTTGACCGCAACCGCGCGATCATCGAGGCGAACCGCTGCCTGTTCTGCTACGACGCGCCCTGCATCAAGGCCTGCCCCACCAGCATCGACATCCCTATTTTCATCAAGAAAATATCCACCGATAACGTCAGGGGCGCGGCGACCACCATCCTTTCCGCCAACATCATGGGCGGCGCCTGCTCCCGCGTCTGCCCTGTGGAGGAACTGTGCGAGCAGGCCTGCGTACGCAATACGCAGAACGGGCAACCCATCAAGATCGGCCAGTTGCAGCGTTACGCGACGGATAACCTGTTCCAGCGCCCCAATAATAAAATTTTTTCGCGCAGGCCTTCCACTGGCAAGAAAATCGCCGTCGTCGGCGCGGGACCGGCAGGACTCTCCTGCGCGCACAAGCTGGCGCAGGAAGGGCATAGCGTCGTGATCTTCGAAGCCAAGCCCAAAGCGGGCGGGCTGAACGAATACGGCATCGCCGCTTACAAAGTGGCCAATGATTTTGCGCAAAAGGAAGCCGCCTATATTCTCTCTCTGGGCGGCATCGACATCCGTCACGGGCAGGCGCTGGGCAAGCAAATTACTCTCGCCGGATTGCGCAAGGACTATGACGCGGTGTTCCTCGGCATGGGCCTTGCCGGCGTCAATGCGCTGGGGCTGGAAGCGGAAGTCCTGAAAGGCGTGGAAAACGCCGTTGATTATATAGAAACGCTACGTCAGGCCGCCGACAAGGGCAAACTGCCCGTTGGCCGCCGCGTCGTGGTGATCGGCGGCGGCAATACGGCGATTGATATTGCCGTGCAGGTCAAGCGCCTCGGCGCGGAGGATGTCACGCTGGTTTACCGGCGCGGCGCGGACAACATGAGCGCCACCGACTGGGAGCAGGAATTCGCCCAGAACAACGACGTACGCCTCAAACTCTGGGCGCAGCCCAAAAAGCTTATCGGCGCGCACGGCCATGTCACCGGCGTTGAATTCGAATACACGCAGCTTGACGGCAAAGGCAAACTGATGGGCACGGGCGACACGTTCACGCTGCCGGCGGATCAGGTATTCAAGGCCATTGGTCAGACGTTTGTGGCTTCCCCTTTACAGGATGGCGGGCGCGATGTGCTGCAACTGGACAAAAAAGGCCGCATTGCCGTCAATGAAGACGGGCAGACATCCGTCTCCGGCGTCTGGGCCGGCGGCGACTGCACGGAAGGCCAGGACCTGACCGTGGCGGCCGTAGCGGACGGCAAACGCGCCGCAATTGCTATCGACAGGGCTTTAAAGGAAAAGAAACATGGCTGATTTAACCTGCAAGATTGCCGGCGTTACCTCGCCGAACCCGTTCTGGCTCGCTTCCGCGCCGCCGACGGACAAGGAATATAACGTCGTCCGCGCCTTCGAAGCCGGCTGGGGCGGCGTGGTGTGGAAAACGCTGGGCGAGGATCCGCCTGTGGTCAACGTCTCCTCGCGCTATGGCGCGATGCACTATAACGGCACGAAGATGATGGGCTTCAACAATATCGAGCTCATCACCGACCGCCCGCTGGACGTGAACCTGAAAGAAATCGCCCGTGTCAAGAAAAACTGGCCGGACCGCGCCATGGTCGTGTCGCTGATGGTGCCTTGCGAGGAGCAGAGCTGGCAGAAAATCCTCAAGCGCGTCGAGACGACCGGCTGCGACGCCGTGGAGCTGAACTTCGGCTGCCCGCACGGCATGTCGGAGCGCAACATGGGTTCGGCGGTCGGGCAGGTGCCGGAGTATATCCAGCAGGTCACCGCCTGGTGCAAAAAATATACAAAAATGCCGGTGTTCGTGAAGCTCACCCCCAATATCACCAATATCCTCTATCCCGCGCGCGCGGCGGTCAACGGCGGCGCGGACGCGGTATCGCTGATCAACACCATCAACTCCATCACGGCGGTCAACCTCGACCTGATGGCGCCGGAGCCTGTCGTCAACGGCATCGGCGCGCACGGCGGCTATTGCGGCCCGGCGGTAAAACCGATCGCACTGTGCATGGTCGGCGAGATCGCCCGCGATCCGGCCTGCAAAAATATCCCCTTTTCCGGCATCGGCGGTATTGCGACATGGCGCGACGCGGCGGAATTCATCGCCCTCGGCGCGGGTTCGGTGCAGGTCTGCACCGCCGCCATGCACTACGGC
>JAHFPI010000243.1:1062-2563 GCA_023266795.1 Rhodospirillales bacterium | reverse complement strand
TCTCGGCAAGGAACTTCAGCTCGAAGCCCGCATCAAAATGTTTGTGTGTCATGGAAATCCTTTCAGTCCCGCAAAATAAGCCCCAAAAACGCCAGCGCCGCCGCCAGATAACGCCCCAGCCCCTCGCGCAGCATGGTGTCGCCGAGCAAAAGATAATCGACCGTCTCCCCCGCCGCCTGCAGCATCATGTGGATGAGCGTGACCAGATCGGATATTGTCCAGCCCTGCCGCGAAAAATTTTCCCGCAGTGCGGCGAGGCCGCCGAGTTCATGCTCGATCTCGCGCACCAGTGAAAAATCGGGGATGACGATATAAACTTTATCCCCGAAGCGCAGCGGAATGCCGTTCCTGTCAACCATTGAGGGCATCCCCGCCCGCCACCGCCGGAAATCCCAGCGCGGCGCGTTTTTCGTTGACGGTCAGGAAATCCGCTTTTGTCAGCCGCTCCCAGACTTTTTCGCGGCGCGGCGCGAGCGCCTCTATTTTGTCGGTGTCGTAATCGATATGCAGGCCGTCGCCGAACTGCGGCGTCAGCCAGTTGTTGAATTCGTCCTTGACGTGGTCGAGCAGCGGCAGCACCGCGTCGTCGAACAGCGCGAGCCGCGCCTGCTCGAAATTGGCGAAGGTCTGCGAGCCGTCAATGCCGATCAGCTGCGGCGGCACATGGAACGCCAGTGCGATCTCCCGCGCCGACACGTCCTTGCCCGCCAGCCAATCCATATCCTTCGGCGACAGCGACATTTCCTTCCAGTCGAGACCGCCTTCCAGCACCAGCGGGCGCCCCGCGTTGTCGCCGCCGGAGAAAAATTGTTCCAATTCATTTTTCAGCGTCTGGCGCTGCTCCGCCGTCAGGGTATCGGGAGCATCGACGTGCGACGGACGGTACACCAGCGCGCCGGAGGGCCTCCCGCTGGTTTGCAGCAGCGCCGCGTTCCACTTCGCCGCGTCATTATGCTGGTCGATGCTGACGGCGGCGGCTTCCAGCGGGCTCATGCCGTACCAGTCGTCGAGCGGATGGAAATTTTTGATGTGCAGCACCGGCGCGCGGCCAGTAATTTTATCAACCGCAAAATCTGCCGACTTGCCGTTGACCGTATAGCGGTAGGCCTCGGGCACGCCCTGCGCCCCCGGGATCACGCGCATCCGGTCGGGGCGCAGCGTCCACAGCTCCAGCGGCGGCGCGCCGCGCGGGCCGACGGCCTCGAGATAACTGTTGCCCGCGATCAGCGAAAACCCGAAAACCGCCTCGAACAGCTCCGCGCCGCCCTGCATCGGGTTCGGGCGGTGCAACAGGGTCAGCAGCGGATGATCCTCCAGCCGCTGTTTATTCTTATACAACGCCCACGGCACGGCGGCCGCCGTCTGGCTGACAAGCCGGATGCAGCGGTAGGCGATCACGTTTTTCCGGTAGCCCTCGTCGGCGAGGCTGTCGTACTGGCGCGGCGTGAAGCGCGGCTGATGCAGGCTGACCTGCGCCAGCAGCGGGCCGGCGGCGCTGGCT
>JAHFPI010000243.1:0-1052 GCA_023266795.1 Rhodospirillales bacterium | reverse complement strand
TTTTATTCTCCATATGTCATCCCGGCGAAAGCCGGGATCTTTCTAAACTCCACGAGATTCCGGCTTTCGCCGGAATGACGCTATACTTACCCGCCCCAAACCTTCGGGCCGGCGGCGGGCGGTTTGTTCAGCAGCAGCAGTTCGGTCAGCGCCCAGATGCGGGCGTCGACGCGGTCGGGGCTCTCGCCGCCCGCCGCCGGATTGAAGCGGCACATCTGGTCTTCCAGCGCGCCGAAAATGCCGGCGTGGTGGATGTGTCCACGGCTGTCGAGCGCGGCGATCGGTTCGGCGCGGGCGATCTTGCCCCGGCTGGCATGAACGCTTTTGTAGGAAAGTTTTGCATCGAAGCTGCGCAGCGTATGTTCCACCATGTCGCCTCCCTGATTGACCTCCGCGATCACGCGGTCGGCCTGAAATTTGTAATACGCGTCGATTACCGCGTTCGCCCACTCCGCCGGCGTGTATTTGCCGCTCAGGTCGTCGAGCACATAACCGTGGCCGTCCGCGCCCAGCCCCGCGACGATGATCCCCGTTTCGTCGCTGTACTTGTTGGCGGTCGTCGCCGGATCGACGGCCACGACGATCCGCAGCATCTCCGGCAGGTCGTCGCGGCTGCGGCGGTTGCCGTGGATGGTATCGCGCGTCCACAGCGCCCCCGGACGGTCGGTATGAAAGGCCTCCTCCGCCGTCGCCGGATATTCGCGGCGGAACGTCCAGATATTGCCGATCTCGTAAATCCGCGCGCGGCGCCAGCACATCTGCGCCGCATCCAGCGCGAATTTCCGCTGATAATCCTTTTCCTCGGCGGTCAGTTCGAAGCCCTGCGGCGGCGTCTTACGGTATTCCGGCTGCCAGAACCACGGCACGAAAATCAGCCGGTATTCTGACCGCCCCTGCCGCGCGTCCTCGCACATCGTATAAAACAAGCCGTGCGCGCCGGCGGAAGTGCTCTCCAGTATGACCTCCGTCTCCGGCAGATCCGGCACCGCCTGCAGCACGCCGGAAATATGTTCTGCGGCATTTGCCCAGTAAGCCACTTCCGACCCATGGAA
>JAHFPI010000066.1 GCA_023266795.1 Rhodospirillales bacterium | reverse complement strand
TTTGGTCAGCGTCGTCACCAGCACGCGGAAGCCCTTGGCCGCGACCAGCTTACATTCGGCGAGCAGATCGTCCACCTGCCCCTCCACAGGACGGATGATGACTTCCGGATCGATCAACCCCGTCGGGCGCACCACCTGTTCGGCGAAGACGCCGCCGGTCTGTTCCATTTCCCACGGCCCCGGCGTGGCCGAGACAAAAACCGTCTGCGGGCGCAGGGCGTCCCATTCCTCGAACTTCAGCGGACGGTTGTCAAGACAGGCGGGTAGCCGGAATCCGTAGTCGGAGAGCGTTGTCTTGCGCGCGCGGTCGCCGTTATACATGCCGCGCAGCTGGGGGATCATCGCATGGCTCTCGTCGACCACCAGCAGCGCATCGTCCGGCAGGTATTCGAACAGTGTCGGCGGCGGCTCACCGGTTTTCCGTCCCGTCAGGTAGCGCGAATAATTCTCGATGCCGGCGCACATGCCGGTCGCCATCAGCATCTCGAGATCGAACTGCGTGCGCTGGGCTAATCTCTGCTCTTCCAGCAGCTTGCCCAGCGCGCGGAACTCCGCGAGGCGCAGCTGTAGATCGGCCTTGATCTGCTTGATCGCCTGCTGCATCGTCGGCTTGGGCGTGACGTAGTGGCTGTTGGCGTAGACGGTGACGCTGTCGAGCGCCGTCATTTTCTGGCCGGTCAGCGCGTCGATTTCCTGAATGGCCTCGATGGCGTCGCCGAACAGGGACAGGCGCCAGGCGCGGTCGTCAAGGTGAGCGGGAAAAATCTCGACGATGTCGCCGCGTACGCGGAACGTGCCGCGTGAAAATTCAATGTCGTTGCGGGCGTACTGTATTTCCACCAGCCGCTTGAGCAGGTCGTTGCGGTCGACCGTATCGCCGACGCTGAGGGTGAAGATCATATTCTGGTAGGTTTCGACGTCGCCGATGCCGTAGATGCAGGAGACGCTGGCGACGACGATGGTGTCATGCCGTTCCAGCAGCGCCCGCGTCGCCGCGTGGCGCAGGCGGTCGATCTGCTCGTTGATGCTGGCGTCCTTCTCGATGAAGGTGTCGGTTTTCGGCACATAGGCTTCCGGCTGGTAATAATCGTAGTACGACACGAAATAAGCCACCGCGTTATGCGGGAAAAATTCCAGCATCTCGCCGTAGAGCTGCGCCGCGAGCGTCTTGTTGGGCGCGAGGATCAGCGTCGGGCGCTGGAGTTCTTCAATGACCTTGGCGACGGTAAACGTTTTTCCTGAGCCGGTCACGCCGAGCAGCACCTGATTGCGTTCGCGCTTCTTTAAGCCGTCAACAAGTTGCGCGATGGCCGCCGGCTGGTCGCCGGCGGGCTGGAATTCCGTGACAAGCTGGAACCTGTTGTCAGCCATAATCTTATTTCTTTTTCTTCCTGTGGGAAGCCACCGGCCCGCAGGGATAGGCTTCGTGTAGCGCCATGGTCACGGCGGGGGCGGCGATGAACGACCCCAGATGCGGCGATTTTTTTAGGTAAAGCATGACGATCACCGACGCTTTTTCCAGCGGCAGGTCTTCCGGCAGGCAGAAGTCGGTGACCGGCTCCGTGCCAAGGGACTGCATCATCACGTGATAATCGATGATGCCTGCGATGTAGTTCATGCAGCTGAAAATTTCCGTGGTTTTTTCGCTCTGGCAGATTCGGGACAGATCGTTGCCGGTCAGGTAGGCAGCGGCAGCCGGAGGGCTGTACAGCCACACGCCGAGGCAGGCTCCCGCCAGAATCCGGAAAACTTTTTTCATTTTATCCCTGTATTTAACGCACAGGAGGTAGTTTTAGGGTCATTTTACCGCTGTTGCAACAGTCTTTATTTCTTTAGAATAAAGGCAGCCCGTGACCCTGTTTTTTCAAGAGGATGCCCCATGCGTAGAATAATGCCCCTGTTTTCTGTTTTCCTGCTGTGCGGGATGCTGGTTTGGTCAGGCATCGCCCGCGCCGCCGACACCGCCATTAACGAGCAGGGCGCGGCGGGCCTTAAAAAGCAGGTTGAGGAAAGCCTGAAATGGCGCGCCGATATGGCAAAATCCCTCGGACGGGGGCTGGTCATGGGGGCGGATATTGCCGTGACGCCGAAGGGCGCTTTTTATGAAGTCAAAATACCCGGCCTCGGCGTTTTGTTCGGGCCGCAAGGCAGGCTGGATATCGGCACCGTTGTCATCAATGCCGCGCCGGGCCAGTCCGGTGAATGGCTGCTGCAAAATGTTACCCTGCCGCCCGTCCTGACCTTCTATGACAGCGCCTCTGCGCCGACGGCGACGGTCACGATCGGCAGCCAGCGTTTTTCGGGGGACTGGTGGCCGGACAGGGAAATGTATTCGAAAATAGATTCCCTCTGCGAAAACATCCAGATCAAGAGCGCGGGGAAAGATGCCGTGACGGCAACGATCGGCTCATTGAAAACCCTTGTCGATCTGAAGGACAATGGCGACAGCACCTGGACAGGCCCGGCGGATTTCACGGGGACGGACATCAAGATAGACGTTCCCGGCAAAAATGCGGTGCAGCTCGCCATCGGCAAAATTGTCTCCCACAATACCTATCACAACCTCGATGTGCGCCCGATGCTGGAGATCAGGAAAGCCCTGCAAAACGTCCTCAAGGACGGCGTGCCGCCGGCAGGCGATAAGGACAAGCAGATGGCGCTGGCCGGCATCCTGCTGAAAACGCCGATTGCCATGGAGGGCATGAGCACCGCGCTTCAGGTGGAAGGCTTCTCCCTGCATGAAAAGACCGCCGTTGCGCCGCAGCAGCCCCGCGAAGTTTCTTTTGACAAGCTTTTCGTCGCCGGCACGACCACCGGCCTGCAGGCGGAAAAATCCGCAGCGGTCTTCGGCGCGGGCCTGAGCGGCCTGCATGTGGCGCCGCTGCCTGCGGATATGGCGGACCTGCTGCCGGATACGTTTAACGTCGAGATCAGCCTCACCAACCTGCCGTCCAAAAAGATGCTGGAGCCGCTGTTCGCCGCGCTGCAGAAATCCGTCGCCGCCGGAAAAGCGCCGGCGCAGGATCCGGCGCAGGGCGCGATCATGCAGGCCGTTGGAGCGATGCCTAAAATGATGCAGGACGCCGGCGCTACGCTGACGGTGCAGAACACTTTCATCAGGAGCAAGGACCTTGACACTTCGCTGGAGGGGAAGATCAACGCCGCCGCCGCCACGACTTTCGGCGCCACCGGCAAGATGACCTTATCCGTCAAGGGAATCGACGAAACCACTCAGAAGCTGCAGGCCATGGCCGTCAAGCCCGGCGCCGACCCGCAGATGATGAGCTATGTCGGCGGCCTGACCGTCTTCCAGATGATGGGGCAGAGCGACAAGGCGGCGGACGGCAAGGCGCTGCGCAACTACGTTTTCGAGCTGACGCCGGACGGGAAAATCCTGCTCAACGGGTCTGACCTCAAGCTGCTGACCGCCAGCCTCGGCAAAGCCAGCATCGGCGCGCCTGTGGAAGCCGCGCCTGACAGCGTGCCGATGTCGCCCATCCCGCCGTCCTCTGAACCGCCCGCCAAACAACCGCAACCCTGATACGAGGCTGGAAAGTTGCGGGATTCCCTGTTGTTTGCTATACAGGGAAGGGGGGACTGTGCGATGTCAGAGAAACACGACAAGTCTTTTAACCGGCAGCGCAGCGAAACGTTTGACACGATCATCGCGCTGCTCGACCGGCGGATAAAAGCCGTCCTCCCTCCCGTGCTGCTGCATTTCAACGAGATCGCGCCGGACGACCTGCACGCGGCGGCGGAGAAGGAAGTCTGGTCGCTGCTGCTGCACGGGGTGCGGCACCTGAAGGACGGCGCGCCCGACGGCCAGCCCGGCACGATGACCGAGGCGCTGTCGAAAGCCAGCCTGCGCGCCAGCGCCCTTGCCGCCGCGCTCGGCGTCAGGCCGCCGCAGTTCGAACCGATCTATTTCACCGTCGATTACACGACCGGCCATGAAGCGGCGCTGTTCTTCTGCCACCGTCTGGCCGAGGCGGCGGCGGGCGACCTGTCCAAGAGCCGGCAGCTGATCCAGCAGAAAATCGTCGCGGAAAAACCGGAAACGGAGACGCTGAAAAAACAAATGGCGGCGGCGTTCGATGTTCTGGCGGAAACCTATGGCCGGCTATGCCACGAATTCAAATCCCTGCTGGACGCCGTCAACCCGCCCGCGCCGGCGCCGGAACAGGAGTAAGAGCGTTGAAAAAATCCTCACGAATAATAATTGGTTTTATAGCCGCCCTCGCTTCATCTGTTTTGGTTGCGGTTCTGGCTGGCTGTTTCTATGCCGTAATCATAGGCAATGATGCACCAACTTTTCTTAAAGCTTCAATTTCTGGCAGCAAGGATGCTTTATCAATTATATTCTTTGTTGTAGAGGTCACTGAAATTGCTGCTCTCCCCATAGCAACCTTGACGCTAGTGTTTATAGGGTTTCCATTTTTCCTCATATCACAGAAATTTAGACGCGTGTCTTTGAGTTATTATGTTGTTTCTAGCTTCTTAATTTCTATGGCTGTTGTCGGCTTATTATATATGTTGCACATGGTTGCTGACTTTCTTACAGACCCTGATTTTTACTTCGCACTTGTTTCCGTGCTGTTTGCTGGCCCTATAGCCACGCTAACTTTTTGGAACATCGTGCGGCCAGATAAGTTGAAGTAGTAATTTGAAATAGCGGGTTAGCGGCCATTCTTTCGACGGTGTGATGTCGGGGCTATATAGCGGAATCCAGAATTACCTTCACACGCCATGCCCGCGCAGGCGGGCATCCGGCCTGCGGCAAAGCCGCATTTATAAAGGCGCTTCGCGCCGCCAGACCCCCGCCTGCGCGGGGGTGGCGAAATGTATGAATGACTTTCGATTCAGCTATAGTGATTTAAAATAACAATTCGGTGAGATTCCCCCCCTCCTTTTGGGAGAAGGAATATCGTTTAAATCACTATAGCCTGAATATTTTTTAAACCTTCTCCAGCACATAAAGGCTGGAGCGGTCGGCGAATTCGTAGCCGATTTTGCGGTAGATGGAGTTTGACACCGGATTGCGGGCGTCGGCGTAGAGGCAGCACATTTTTTTACCCTGATCGAGCTGCTGCTGGCTTAGGTGCGCCACCACCGCGCTGGCGTAGCCGTGGCCGCGATTTTCCGGCGGCGTGTAGACCCGGTTGATCCGCGCCACGTGGTCCGTGCCGGAAAAAGACGCCTGCGCGACGGGTTTGCCTTTGACCGTCCAGAAGGCCATCCGGCCGTCGCGGATAAGTTCTTTCGCCTGCCGCGCCGCCGCCGCTTCGCTGATCTGCTCGGCTTTCGGCAGGGCACTTTTGGAGAAGGCTAGAATCCACGCGGCGACGAGGTCGGTGTCGTCCTTGGCGGCGGGGCGCAGCTCGCCTTCCACCGCCGGCGGCAGCAGGACTTTTTTCAGCATGTAGATAATCTGGTCCATATACTCGACCGGCTGCTGTCCGGTAAGCTCTGTCCATTTGTTGGCAAAAACGCTGGCGACGTCGCTCGGCCCCACGATGCCGGGGAAGGTGAATTTTTTTTCGGCGAGCGTTTCCGCCAGCTGTTCGATCTCCGGCCGGCTTGCCTTGCTCAGCACCAGATTGTGCGGCGGCGTCTGCACGGCGGCGAGGATGAAATTGCCGTCATCGGACAGGATGCTGCAGCGGATGTCCGCCTTTTCGCCCTTTTCCGCTTTCTGCTGCGCGTGCTGGCACAGGGTCAGGATCAGGTTGTGCTCGACCTCGTTCTCCGCGAGGCGCTTGCCGCATTTTTTCAGGAAATCCTGCGGATTACTTTGGAAGGCGACTTGTAACATTCAAACACTCTGTTGTGATGCCAGATAGGAAAGGATGGAGTTCAGTCTCTGCCGCCCTGCGGCCGTGGCCCGTATGTTCTGATCCGTTGCTTCCAGAAGCCCTTCGTCCACAAGCTTTTGTAAACGATTTTGGTTAATAAATTGTGAGAGGGGAGTGTGCGTCTCTTTCTGGAATGCGTCAAGCGAAACCCCCTCGCGGAGGCGTAGGCCCATCAGCAGCATTTCCTGCCCGCGTTTATAAGAGTCAATAACTTCAAAGGGATGCGAACCATGTCCTGCGCGCTGCACCCATTGCATCCATAATTCCGGTGCCTTGTGGGCGCGGGTCGCCAACTTAACGCCGTTCACCGTCAAACGTCCGTGCGCGCCGGGGCCGATTCCCGCATAATCGCCGTAACGCCAGTAAACCAGATTGTGCCGCGATTCTTCTCCCGTTCTGGCGTGGTTGGAAATTTCGTAAGCTGGTAGACCACGTTCGTCCATGATTTCCTGCGTCAGCTCGTACATATCCGCTGCGGTATTTTCATCGGGGATTTTCAGCTCGCCGCGCTGGTGGAGCGTATGGTACTGAGTGCCCTCCTCGATGGTCAGCTGATAGAGCGACATATGCCCGCCGCCATAGGCCAGCGCTTCGTCCAGTTCCTGCTTCCAGTCTGCAACACCCTGGCCGGGGCGCGCATAAATCAGGTCGAAGGAGTAGCGGTCGAAAATTTGCGCGGCGGTTCTGACGGCGGTCAGCGCTTCGGCGGCGGAATGCTGTCGACCCAGTTTTTTGAGATCCGCGTCGCGCAGGGATTGGACGCCGAGCGACACGCGGTTGACGCCCGCCGCTTTGAAGCCGCGCAGCTTGTCCGCCTCCACCGAAGTCGGGTTGGCTTCGAGGGTGATTTCCGTTCCCGCCGGCAGTCCCCAGAGTTTATCCGCTTCTGCGATGATCGCCGCGACGGTATCCGTTTCCATCAGCGACGGCGTGCCGCCGCCGAAAAAAACCGAGTGCAGGCGGCGCGGGCCGGTTTTTTCGCGGTAAAAGCGCATCTCTTCGAGATAGGCCGCTTTCCATTCCGGATGGTTGATGCGCTCGCGCACATGGCTGTTGAAGTCGCAGTACGGGCACTTGAACTTGCAAAACGGCCAGTGGATGTAGAGGGCGAGAGCTGATGTCAAGGGCTCGGTTTGTCCATCGCCTTTTTCACTGCAGACTGTAGGCCGTCCGGCGTGGGGCAGGCATTTTCCGGCAACTGCGGTTTTACCTTGGCAAGAACATCGATGGCCTGTTTCAAGTCATCCGTTCCCGGAATTTTTTGAGCTTCCGCAGCGGCAAGTATTCCTTTGAGCGTTTCTAATGGCGTGGTGACAGGCACATTAAAATTCTCCGCCAGCTCATCTTGCAGTTTTTTTGCCTTTTTAGAAAGGGAGAGCAGTTTCCTGACGTGCAGGGCAGCCCTTAAATTACCGCTGGCGATCAGGTTGAACTGTTCCTTCAGTGTTTTACCCAGCGCTTCTACTTTTTCATTAACGTCAGCCATAGCAATGTCTCCTTGTGAAAATGCAGGTGTCAGGCTAAATGATAAACGTCATTATGTCAATATAAATAGTTTAGTCATTGTTATTAAAAGCATTTTTCCATCATCTTTTGGAACGAATCCGCGCGGTGGCTGATGCTGTTTTTCTTCGTGGCGTCCATTTCGCCGTAGGTGATGTCATAGCCGTCGGGCAGGAAAATCGGGTCGTAGCCGTGGCCCTGCCTGCCGCGCGGCGGCCAGACGATCTGCCCGTGGGCGAAGCCTTCCACCGTTTCGCAGTGGCCGTCCGGCCAGCAAAGAGTCAGCACGCTGACGAAGTGCGCTTTCGTATTCGGGTTGTCGCCCAGCGCGGCGCGGACTTTTTCCATCGCCATAAAAAAATCACGCTTGTCGCCAACTTCCGCCCAGTCCGCCGAGTAAACGCCGGGCGCGCCGTCCAGCGCGTCGATGCAGAGGCCGCTGTCGTCGGCGAGGGATATTTTTCCGGTGGCTTCGGCGACAAACTTTGCTTTCAGCAGCGCGTTCTCGATAAAAGTCGTGCCGGTTTCCGGCGGGGCCTCGAGGCCGCAATCCGCCGCCGACAGCAGTTTTACCTCCAGCCCCTGTTCGCGAAACATTTCCGCCAGCTCGGCCAGCTTGCCTTTGTTGTGGGTTGCGACAACCAGTTCTCTGCCTGAAAACCTGCGGGTCATTGCATGCCCCGCGCTTTACCAATCCGGTAGACAACAGAAGGGTTGGGACTGCCATCCGCAAGTTTTCTTTCCATTTCCTCGACGAGCTCTCCGCCAATCTTTTCCATCGCCCGGCGTGATCGTTGATTATTTTTACCGACGTGAAAGATGACAGTTTCAGCAAAGAAAAACGCGTGGTCGAGCATAAGCTTTTTCATCTCCCGGTTATATCCACGTCCCCAGCAGGCACGGGACAAAAAAGTGAAGCCGATGGCGACGGATTTTTCAGCGGGATTCCAGTCATAATAACGCGAACTGCCGAGAACCCGATCAGTTTTTGCATCCAGCGCCAATAAAGCACCCCTTGATTCCATCGCAGCATCAAAAAATGCGTCGAAAACCGGACGCTGGTAGCGATATTTCTCCGGGTGTTGTTCCCAGATGAGCGGGTCGGAGGCGACCGCAAAAAGTCCTTCTTTATCCTCTTCATTTAAGGGGCGAAGGATCATCAATTCACTCTTCAAAAAAGGTTGAAGGTCAAAAGGCATTCTTTTTACTTGGCCAACACGCGGCGCTGGTGTTCGATGAGGCCGCCGATGCCGGCGCGCGCCAGCTTCATCAGCTCCATGAACTGCTCCTCGCTGAAGGCGCGCTGTTCGGCGGTGCCCTGCACCTCGACGAGGCCGCCCTTGCCGGTCATGACGAAATTGGCGTCGGCTTCGGCGGTGGAATCTTCCGCGTAATCGAGATCCAGCACGGCGATGCCTTTATACAGGCCGCAGGAAATGGCGGCGACTTCATCAATGATCGGGTTCTGCTTGACCGCGCCGATTTTTTGCAGGTGAGCGCAGGCCTGATGCAGCGCGACATAGGAGCCGGTGATCGCGGCGGTGCGCGTGCCGCCGTCCGCCTGAATCACGTCGCAGTCGAGGGTGATCTGCGTTTCGCCGAGGATAGTCATGTCCATCACTGCCCGCATGGCGCGGCCGATCAGGCGCTGGATTTCCTGCGTGCGTCCGGTCTGCTTGCCGCGCGCGGCCTCGCGGTCGGTGCGCTGGCCGGTGGCGCGCGACAGCATGCCGTATTCCGCCGTGACCCAGCCCTTGCCTTTATTTTTCAGCCAGGAGGGAACTTTCGATTCTACGGTGGCGGTGCACAGCACATGGGTGTTGCCGAAGCGCGCCATGCAGGAGCCTTCCGCATGTTTTGAGAAGCCCGGCTCCAGAATGATTTCCCGCAACTGGTCGGCGGCACGTCCTGAGGGGCGCATGGTTTAAGTCCTTTTTAAAACGGAAAGTTGAAAAGTGTATTAAGACCTTGGCCCGGGCCCGCTGTTCCTGCGGCTGCGTTCGATGGCCGTATCGAGTTCTTTGAGAAGGTCTTTCAGGGAATCGCGGAAACGCTGGAGAGTTTCGGCCGGCAGCACGACATCGGTGTTTTTCAGGCGGTCCGCCGCTTCGGCGACGTCTTCCGCCACTTCGCGGAACGTATCCGTGACGGACGGGGTGGATGAGGGTGTGCCGCCCCGCGCGGCTTCGCG
>JAHFPI010000065.1 GCA_023266795.1 Rhodospirillales bacterium | reverse complement strand
GAAGCGCCACTCACGGTAACCGTATTGTCGTTCGCATCGCCGTTGATCGTAGCCGCAACGGTCATGAGACCGGCACCGGCAAAGGTCAGGGCGGAACCGGTGCCGTTCATGGTCATCGTGGCGCCGGCATCAACAGTGCCGTCCACCTCCAGCGTATGGCTGGCATCGACCGTAATCGTCTCGAAGCCGGTGATGTCGTTGTCGATCTGCGCATTGGCCGTGGCGGCAATCGTATCCGCCCCGCCCCCAGCCGTCAGAATCGAACCGCTGAGGTGAGCGCCCGAACCGGAAAGGTTCAGTGTGTTGACACCGGCTCCCATGTCGATATCGCCGGACAGGTTATCCAGAGGCCCGCTCACGGTAATCGTATTGTTGTTCCCGTCACCGTTGATCGTGGCATCAACGGTCTTGGAGCCCGTGCCGCCGAAGGTCAGGGCAGATGCCGCACCATTCATGGTGATCGTTGCCGTCGCATCAACAGAACCATCCAGAGTCAAGGTATGCCCCACATTGACCGTGATGGTCTCAACATTAGAAATGTCATTGTCGATTTCCGCGTTGTTGGTGACGGTAATGGTGTCGGCATCCGCGCCGCCTGCAAGCGTCGGGCCGCTCAGCTGCACGCCCACGCCGGAAATGTTCAGCGCATTGACACCGTCGCCCATATCGATCGCGCCGGACAGGACGGTGGAGGTCGTGCCGGTAACATTGATTGTATTGTCATCCACGTCGCCGGTAATGTCGGCGCTGATGGTCTTGGCATCGCCGTTAAACGTCAGCACCGACAGCGCACCGTTGACACTGATCGTCCCGCCAATTACGTCACCGTCCAGTTCCAGCGTATGCAGCGTATCAATTGTGATCGATTCAACGCCGGTAATGTCATTGTCGATCTGCGCGTCATTGATGACGTCAATAGTATCAGTGCCCGTGCCGCCATTCAGCGTCGCACCGGTAAAATGAACACCCGCGCCGGTAATGTTGATCGCATCGTCTCCGGCGGCCATGTCGATATTGCCGGACACCGTGTCATTGTTGCCGTCGATGTTCAGCGTCTGCGTCCCAGCGCCGCCGAGAATATCGCCGGCAAGAGTCTTGGTATTGCTTGCCCCGTCCATTGTCAGGGTCGTGCCGGCGACAAGCATGGAAATGCCCGCGCCGCCCGAAGCGTCCACGCTGTCCTTAAAATCCACCGTGGTGGCTGTGGTCACATCAATCGCCCCGATCGCCGCGCCGCCACCGATGGCGTCGTTAAAGGTCACGCCGCCAAGAGTGTTGCTGACGACAATGCTGCCGTCGCCCGCCACGCTGCCGTCAATAGTGCCCGTCACGGCCTGCGCCGCGCCGCCGTCAAGCACCAGCGATGCCGTGCCGGCAGCGCCGTTCTGCAGCGTCAGGCCGGCGGTCGTGACATCGCCGCCGACGGTCAGCGAGGCATCTGCACCCGCAAAATCCCCGCCCGCAATCGTCGTTGTCCCGACATTAAGGTTGCCGTGAACCGTCACGGCGACGGTATTGGCGTTGGTGGCTTCGTTGTTCGTGATATCGAGGCTGCCGGCGACGGTCAGGTTGCCGATGACGTCCACGGCCACATTCTGTCCCACGCCATCCGTGTTATCCACCGTGAAATCGCCGCCGATGCCTATAACATCCGTTCCGGCAATGGAAACGCTAAGCGCGCCAAGAGCGGCAGCATCCTGCAGAATATTCACGTTGCCGGCAGGGCCGCTGTCGCTGATCGTGCCCAATGTGAAATTTTCAAGATCGCCGCCCGGGCCGGGGAAAACGTCCGAAGCCGTGCCGTCATCCGTGATGAGCAGGGTATTGTTATTGATGTCGATTGTCTGTCCCGTCGATGCGTCCGAAGCGTCGCCTACATCAGCGCCCCCCGCCGTACCGGCGCTCGCCCACTGGCCGGCTCCCGTCAAAGTCTGATCCGCTGCCTGTGCCGGAGGGGAAGAAAAAGAAATTACTGCGACGATTGCGGTGCCAGCCAACAGTGCTCTTTTGAGAGTGGTCTTCATCTGCGGGATCCCCTTCTGTGCATCAATACCATCCTTGTAGGATAATGGTTTCCACCCCCCTGTCCAGATTGAAGATTTACGCTACTTACCGTAAATCTTTGGTGTTATATTTTCAATCCGTGCTATGCATTGTTCCCCCGTTTCCTTAATCTGCTTTTTAGCTCGTCAATACTCTGTTATGCGCTGGATTTTTTTAAATAATAGGCTTTAATAACAATCGGAGGAAAAATGCGGTGCCTGTAATTATCCTGATTGCCTGTTTCCTGACGGCTTTCGCAACGTCCGCGCTAGCTGATGAGAGCGAGGACTTCCTGCACGAGCAGCTTGTGCATGAACAGCTTCTCCACGAACAGCTTGTATTGCAACAGCAGCTCCAGCAGCAGCTTCACGAAGAACTGGCGCAAGTCAGGCAACCGGAGCATACCGCAGAGGCGCCGCCGCCTTCATATCCCGCCGCAGCTGACGCCCCCGTTCCGCTGACAGCCCGTCAGCAGGAAAGTCGGCCACCGCGCTTTGTCCTCCAGCCCGTTACACCGCTGGCGGATGCCACCCCCGTCATCCCGCCCCCGGAACGGCAGGTTAAACAGGAAGCTCCCGCCCCCGCTGCACCTGCTCCCGTTGCACAGCAGAAGCCCGTAGCGGAAGCCGCCCTCCCTCAGCCGACTGGTCCTCTCGCAACGCGCCAAGGTCTTGATGTGGGTCTCCAACTCTCCCGATACGCCTATCATGAGGCTGCTGGCCCGATGCCTCTTATGAACAACAAAGGCTATAAACTCGGCGCTGAAGCCACCTATACCGAGATCATGGACGACGGCGAATGGTTTATGCGCGGCGAAGGCAGGTTTGCCTATGGCGTCGTGGATTACGCGAGCAACGGCACCGGCTCGATGCAGGATAACAAAGACTACACATGGGAGTTGCGGGGACTCGCAGGGAAGGATATTGCCCTGAATGACTTCAACAGCCTGACGCCTTATACGGGCTATGGCGTCCGCTATCTGTACAACGATTCACGCGGCATCACCGACACAGGCTTTACAGGGTACCGCAGGAACAGCGTCTACCAATACATCCCGCTGGGCCTGACGCACCGGTTAAAGCTGATGGATAACCAGAGCAGGCTCGCGACGACGCTTGAGTATGATTACTTTCTCGTCGGGCACCAAAGGTCGATATTCGGGGACATCGTTCCCGGAGCCCCCACCCTCAAGAATACCCAGCGCGACGCGGACGGCGGCGTGAAGGGCAGCATCCTGTTTGAAACAGGCGACTGGTCGGTAGGCCCCTGGTTCAACTACTGGCATATCGGGCGATCCAATCTGCAATGCATCCCGGGGAACGGCTGCGGATGGAACGAGCCTGAAAACAAAACAACCGAGTTTGGCCTTAAATTCGTCAAGAAAATATTCTAGGAACGGATTCAAAACGCGATGTTGAACCCCGCCAAAGCGTCCCCCGTGGCCCTGCTCAATGCGGCAAGGGGCCTTATAGACAAGAAAAAATACGGCGAAGCAGAACGCTGCCTGATGGAAATTCTGCGGCGGGACATCAAAGACCATGCGGCGCTGGCGCTCATGGGAGAGCTTTATGCCGCGCAGGGGCGGACGACGGAGGCCTTCCCTTATTATATGTTTGCAATCCGCGCCAATCCCGCATCGCTCGGCTACAAAGAACGCTTCATGGAGCTGGGCGGAGAACAGAGGATTTCCAAATATGACGAGCTGACCGAATATACGGTGGTGGAATGCCTGAAAACGCACAAGACCCTGGACTGCTCGAAAATGCGCATGTTGTGGGCCACCCATTTGCTGCATACGCCGGCCTTCCATGCCGCCTTCGGCCTCAGGGATAAAAAGCCCCTCGACCCTGCCAACAAGGCTTTTTTCGAAGGCTTGACGGATTTCAAGCCCCTCTTCACGCCCTGTTTCCTGCTGGGCATCAAAGTCCTTTCCGCCTACAGCCGGGTTTTCGAGGAATTCATCGCGCATCTGCGCAAGCACCTGCTGGAAGATTACGACAGGGATAAAAAGAAATTCACCCCCGAAGAAAGCGTACTTCTGGCAAGCGCCCTGGCGCACCACAGTTTTTTTACCGACTACATTCTCGACTGCACAGAAGAAGAACAGCAGAAGGTTGATACCCTGCGGGGACGCATTGAAACGGATGAAAAAACAGCCCGCGATGCCGCCAGCGTCGCGCTGTTCGCCTGTTACGCGCCGCTTTATACGCTTAAAAACGCCGACAGCCTCCTGCAAAATTTCGCTTCAGCGCCGGACATCGGCGATGTCGTGAAAGCGCAGGTCGCGGATTATAACGCCCTGCGCAAAACGGCGGCGGGCATTACGGCGATCACACCCATCGACGGTGGCGTTTCGACGCAGGTGCAGGCGCAGTACGAGCAGTTCCCCTACCCGCGCTGGGTATCACCCCCAAAAATCACCGTCCTGCACAGCTGGATCAACCGGCAGTGGGGGGTTGCGGAACATCTGCGCGACAGAAAAATAAAAATCCTCTCCGCAGGCTGCGGCACGGGCATGGAGCCCATCACGCTTGCCGGCATTTTTCCCAAAGCGGAAATACTGGCGGTCGATCTCAGCCGCAGCAGCCTGGCCTATGCGATCAACAAGGCGGCAGAATACAACGTTAAAAATGTCACCTTCCGGCAAGCGGATATCCTGCGGCTGGGGACGCTCGGCGAAGAATTTGACTACATCGTCTCGGGCGGCGTACTGCACCATATGCAGGATCCCGTAAAGGGCTGGGAAGTTCTTTGCAACCTGCTGAAACCGGACGGGCTGATGACGATCGGCCTTTACAGCAAAACCGCGCGGCGGGACATCATCGCGGCGCAGGAGACCCGGCGGCGGGAAAATTATGCGGGCGACTTCGACAGCATGAAACGCTTCCGCAGAAACGGCCCGCAGCTTCTCGCGCCCGCTGTTCTTTCAAACCTCGCGCAGTTTACGGATTATTATCATATGAGCATGTACCGCGACCTGCTGTTTAACGTGCAGGAGCGCAACTATGACCTGCCCGAGATCGGGCACATGCTGGAGGAACTGAAACTGGATTTTCTTGGCTTTGTCCTTCACCCCGCCGTACTCGACGAGTACGGCCAGCAGTATCCGGACGACACCGAAAATACTAATCTGGACAACTGGCGCCTCTTCGAGCAGAAGAACCCCGGCACATTCGGGCAGATGTACCTTTTCTGGTGCCGGAAAAAGCCTTCCCTTTCCTGAATATTTGAAGTCCCCCCTTGCAAATCCGGCCCGCCATGTCACATAATCGCGTTACGATGAAGGATATAAAATGAAACATGTTTTTACAGCATTGCCGTTTGCCTGCCTCCTTCTCCTGGCAGGATGCGGCTACTTCCCCGATATGGGGCCGACACACAGGGGGCGTGAAGTCTCGATCAGAAGAAATGAAGTTCCCGTCAGCCAAAAAGAAGCCCCGGTAAGTAAGGATAATGAAGCTCCAATAACCAAACCTGAAGTTTCCATCAGCGGAAATAACAGGCCCTTGATCATCAGACATGAAGTTCCGGTAAGCAGCAATGAAGTCTCGATAAGCAGAAATAACACGGTCTCCATCAGCAGCAACTATGAGTCGCCGTTGCCAGAAAATTACCGGGAGATCATCAAGGAAGATTTCTCCGCCGATTTTTCCTCGAATATGTTTTTCGGCTCGACGGCGCCGGTCTACCAGTTCAGCCCGCCGATAAAAGGCCATACGGAAGAGAACCGGAGATTCCACACAAAGCGGGTATCGGGCTGGGTCGTCTGCGGCACCATGGACCGGAAAAAGAAGTTAGGCGGATACAGCGGCTATTCCGGGCCGGTGCCCTTCTACGTGCTGTTTAAAGACGGAAGAATCGCTGCAAAGCTCGTCGGCCAGAGCCCGCATGACGAAGACAGCGTGACCCGTTCCAACGAAGAGATCACAAGAACCTGCGCCGGAGCAGAGAAAAACCATTAACGCGATGAAAAACCCCGCGCTGCCCTTCGCCGGTCTTTGCCTTCTGGCGCTTACCGCCTGCGCCGGCCCCGTTACGCTGGCGCCGCAGGGCAGCAGCCTGGAAATCCGTCAGGAAACCGAGCGCGAGAAAGAGATCGCCTACAAGCGGATCATCGAGGATCAGGATCTCGTTTTCAACGTCTCCTTCCCGATTCTGGCCGCGAATGCCGGTTTCTGCGGCGACAAAACCGCCCCGTCATTCGGCATGACCGCGTGGAACCTCGAATCCGTCAGGCCGGAATATCATCAGGCCGTCGCCAGCCTTTATAACCTGCATGCCCGTCTGGCGGTGCAGCATGTCGCGCCCCGCTCTCCGGCAGCCCGCGCCGGCATCCACTCCGGCGATTTCATCGTCGCCATCAACGGCACGGACATCCCTCACGGCGACAAAGCCCGCAAGACCGCCGATGAGGCACTGCGGCAGGGCGGCTACAGGCAGGCCGATATCCTGCTGGAGAGAAACGGCAGCCTGATCAATGCCTCCGTCCAGCCTGTCACGGCCTGCAACTATCCGGTGGTGTTGGACTCCGAGAGCAACGACATCAACGCTTTCACAGACGGCAAACGTATTCTCCTCTCGAAAGGCATCCTGCATTTCGCCGAAAATAACAACGAAGTCGCGCTGGTCATCGCGCATGAACTCGGCCATCTCGCCATGCACCATATCGACAAACAGCGGGAGAACGCCATGGTCGGCACCATCGGCGGGCTGGCCATCGATTCCCTGCTGGCGGCGGCAGGCGTGAACAGCGGCGGTCAGGTCGGCCAGCTCGGGCAGGAGCTGGGCGCCCGGCGTTTCTCCATCGCCTTTGAACAGGAGGCCGATTATGTGGGAATGTATTTCATGGAGCGCGCGGGATACAATTCGTCGTTTGTCGCCGACTTCTGGCGGCGGGCGGCTGCGGAAATGCCCAAGTCCGTCAGCATGGGCGCCGATCATCCGACGACGCCGGAGCGCTTCCTCGCCATCGAGCGCACCCACCGTGAAATCGCCCTGAAAAAATCCCGCCGCGAGGAACTGGTGCCTAATTTTCAGCAGAAGTGAGCCGTCAGACCGCCAGCTTTACCTTTTGAAAAGGCTTGCTGGACATCTGATAAATCCCGGAGAGCTGGTCGGCATCGTTAATGCATACCGACAAATCCTGAATAATGCCATTCGAGATGTCGTAGATCAGGCCGTGCACGGACAGATCCTGGCCTTTGGCCCAGGCGTTCTGCACGATGGTCGTATGGCAGACGTTGCGCACCTGCTCGATGACGTTCAACTCGCAGAGGCGGTCGATACGACGGGACTCTTTGGAAATGGCCTCAAGCTCATGCCGGTTGCCGTGATAAACGTCCTTGATATTGCGCAGCCAGTTGTCGATCTGGCCCAGCTGCCGGTTCTCGTAGGCGGCATGGACGCCGCCGCAATCGTAGTGCCCGCAAACGATAATGTTGCGGATCTGAAGGACTTCGACCGCAAACTGGATGACGGACAGCGCGTTCATGTCCGTATGCACCACCAGATTGGCGACGTTGCGGTGGACAAAAACTTCCCCCGGCAGCAAGCCGACGATCTGGTTGGCGGGCACGCGGCTATCGGAGCAGCCTATCCACAGGTACTGGGGAGCCTGTAGCGCCGCCAGCTTTTTAAAATAAAGAGGGTCCTGGGCCAGTTGGTCTTCTGCCCAGCGGCGGTTATTTTCAAACAGGTGTTGCAGGTCAGACATGCTCTTTTCCTCCCATTCCTATGTTGTTCGGAAGTCGACTCTAACATAGAATATTTCTAATACACCACCATTTTTGTATGGATATTTCTTCTAATAACATATTTTTGTAATATTATTGCTAATGGCGGTAAAAGCCAAGCAAGCTGCCGGATACGCTCTAATTTCTATGAGGAAAGGTTACCAAGTGCGGGTACGGCCCGTATCCACGTGCACAAAATCGCTTTTGGGATAGAATCCCACCCCGCCCGCCTTAAGTGTAATGGCCGACCTTTCAAGGTGGGAAAGCCGCGTCCCCGGCAGGTTAATGTCGACTGCCTGACCCTGCATGTGCAGGCTGCCCCGGGCGACTCCGTTGCTGGTCTCGCGCAGCAGCGCATTGGTCGACGGCGAACGGTAGCCGGAGAAAACTTCGAAAGCCGCCTGATTTGCGAGCCGATGGCGCAAAACAAACAGCACATCCATTAGTCGCGGATCGATCGGAAACGTCTCATTGGTGCGGTGATCCCGCATGACGCTTTTAATCTCACTGAAAGCCTGAGGCAGATATTCGCCGCCAAACCAGTATTCGCCCCTGAACTTCTCGCCCGTATGCGCGTTGGAGAGGGATATCAGACGGACGCTGGCAGGCGCCTGCCCTGCTGCCCAGGCGAGCGACGGAGTCCAGAACCCCAACGCTGCGGAAAACAGCAGGCCGTGCTTCAGAAAGCCGCGACGATCGGCGTGGTACGCTTCCGCTGCCGCATTGTTCTTCCTGATAAGTTCATTCATGTCGTTGCTCCATCATCGCCTCGCGAAAATATCATGTGCTAAGGATACCAAAAAAGTCATTTTTCGGGAACCGTTTTATCCCTAAAAACTTTATGTAATTTAAGTGGAGAATTAAAAATCCTCATGCGTCGTTTTGACGACGCCGCCCTTATCCCGCATTGACCTTGCTTCCTGAATGGCCTTACGGAAAGAGATCGGCTCCTCAATCAGTGCCGGCAGGATGACCTCGCCGACGCCCATGCCACGGATGATAACGGTGCCATAGCCCCAGATCCGGCCCCAGACGCCCTGACTGACAGAGACGCCCTCGATACGGTCGATGCCGAGCTCTCCCACATGGCGGGCGATGAGGCCCTTCTTATAGATCACGCGCTGGTTGGTGACGGCAATTTCGGTGGTGGCCTTTACAATCATCAGATGGGCGAAGAAAAACAGGCCAAGCAGAAAGAAGCCCAGAATAGAGAAGCGCAGAACAGGATGCAGCGACCAGAGGATTTTCAGGTAGCCGCCCATCGCCATCACGGTGTCGTGCCAGTATTTGTCAAACAGCGCTTCCGGCAGGTTGGGATAGTAATCGCGGATATACTGCGTTACCGTCCACCAGATGGCGCCGTAGCCGACCGCAATGCCCAGCGCAAGGCCGAAAAGAATCCAGAACACGGCCCGCACGGTATACATCCAGTGGAATCTGGCTCCCAGCAGAATTTCTTCTTCCGGGCCTAAAGACTGCTGGACGTAAAGCATTGCACCCCCTCAGAACGCGCTTCCTGTCAGGAATTATACTGCGCCCGCGTTATTTGTTCCATACAATAAATCAGGATGGCGGCAGGCGGTCCATCGCGCGGCGGGAAAGTTTTTCAACTTCTCTCTGCACCGCCCTTTCGATGATGGCGGGCAAATGCTGGTCAAGCCATGCCTTGATCACCGGCTTCATCAGGTCACGGGCCATTTCTTCCAGCGTCACTTTTCCGGCGAGCCCCACATCTTCCTTTTCAATGGCAATATTGCTCGACAGAAGCTTGGAAAGGGAGGCGGTCACGCTATCCGCCGTTTGCGCGGATATCAGGTCGGATGAT
>JAHFPI010000064.1 GCA_023266795.1 Rhodospirillales bacterium | reverse complement strand
TCTGTCCGGCGTAATCAATATGGGCGCCGGTGATAACGTCATCAACCTTTCCGGGGCGGGCGTCCACCTTACCGGCGCGACGCTCAGCGCCGGTGCCGGGATCGCGGATACGATTGCCGCCACCGAGGACGTGCAGATCGACAACGCGATCAGCGGCTTTGAATCCATCACGGTCGATGCGGGGCACACGCTGGAGCTGGACGGGAACGTTTCCGGCGGGACGATCGGCGTCAACGGCACCGGATCGGCGGTGACGTTTAACGGCGATTCCAAGACGATCAGTTCCGATATTCTCGGCGATATAAACGACAATACGATTAACGTGACCGGCACGACGCTCACAGTCTTGTCCGGCGATATCGATATGGGCGGCGGCACCAACGTCCTGAACCTGTCCGGCGCGGGCATACACCTGAGCGGCGCGACTCTGGCCGGCGGGAGCGGCACCGATACTATCGCCATCACCAACGATGTGCAGATCGACAACGACATTACCGGCGTCGAGGCGATCACGGTTTCTGCGGGCCATCTCCTGACGCTGGACGGCGGCGCGGCGGGCGGCACGATCACCCTGACCGGAAACGCCACGGCCCTGACAATCAACGCCACGGGAAAAACCATCAGCGACAATATTTCATCGGCTGGCGAAGTCGGCGGCAACACCCAGACTGTGACGCTGACAGCGGGTACGGTTAGCGGCGTCACGACTTTCGGCGCCGGAGATGACACCCTCATTCTGGACGGCGGCGCCGTGACAAACACGGTTGCTTTCGGCAGCGGGGCTGACAACCTTAACCTGACGACAGACGGCGCCGTTTCTGCCAACATGACCGGCCTTGAGTCGATAGATGTGGCGGGTCACGTCCTGACGGTCAGCGCCGCCATCACCGGCGTCACGCCGACTCTTGGAAATGGATTGAACATCAATAACGGCACGTTGATTATCAACAATGGCGGCTCGGTTGCGGGCAACATTTATGACAGCAACGGCGCCGGCAACGGTGATCTGGTGTTCGGCGACGACACCTTCGGCGGAACTTTTGACCTCGGCGGCACTGTGAACGATGCCGCCCTGACGGTGACAAGCGGCACACTGAGCACTAACGGCCATCAGATGGGCGCCAATCAGCTTCTGGGCGCCATCACACTGGGCGCGCCTGCCGCTATATTCAATGTCCAGAATAACGTGAGCAGCGGCGGCGCTTTGCTCAATCACGGCACGGTCGCGGTCAGCGATGCGAAAGTGCTGACGGTTGACAGCTATGACGCCACCTCAGACGGCACGCTGTCGTTTGAAATTAACAAGACCGGCGGCGTGCGCACCAACGGTTCACTGGTTATCAGCGGCGGCGGGGTTTTTGACCTCACGGACAACACCGTTGCGATCACCCAGAAAGCAAACTCGCAACTGGTATTCGACGGCGAGGTCTTTCATCTTGAAACGGGGGCGGGGTCCATTCTGGGGATCGGCACAGTCGCCGAGAACTCGTACATTTATGATTACGTGCTTTCAAATCCCGGCGCCGGCGATCTTGACATGACGGTTACGCAGGCGTCGAGCATGGCGGCCGCGACAACAAGCAGTAACAACCTGAATGTCGCCAATACAATGCTGACAGCTCTCGCGGGGAACCTTGATCCCGGGATCGTCGCCGCCCAAACCATGCTGGCCGGTGCGAGCACACGGCAGCAGTTCAACGATTATCTGGAAGCGCTGCTGCCGGCGCTTGACGGCGGGGCCGAGGAAGGCGCAATGGATATTGCCGCCGAGACGCAGGATATTGCGGATACCCGCATCGCAGCGCTACACACCGGCGGCGGCATGAGCGGCATGGCGGCAGGGGATTCGTCGAACGGCGTCAGCATGTGGGCGCAGGGCTATGGCCGTGTTGCCAAGCAGGATGCCCGCAGCAGCATTGACGGCTACGACTCCAAGCTGCGCGGCGGCGCGGTCGGCATGGATACGACAGGCCTGTTCGAGGACGGGGTTGCCGGCTTCATGATTAACTACGGTCTCGCCAGAGTCGAGTCGAGAAACGCCAACACGACTACGACCGATGTCAAGAACTTCGGCCTCAATGTCTTCGGCAGCGCCGATCTGGGGCAGTGGATGTTCTTGAACGGTCAGGGCGGATATGCCCGCAGCACGATCAACAGCGACAGGCATGATGTCGGTGGCGTCGCCGGCGCGACGGCGAACGGCGATTATCACAGCGACACGTGGACGGCCAAGATGGAGCTGGGCGGCGACATGGAATCGAGCTACGTGACGCTGACGCCGGTTCTCTCTGCGGCCTACACCCACATAACGACCGGCAGTTACACGGAAACATGCGTCACGATACCCTGCGCGAGTCTCAACGTCGAGAGTGCGGATAGAAGCGCCCTCAATCTTGGCTTAGGCGGGACATTGTCCTGGCGGCTGAGAAACGCCGATGGCGCCATGATGAAACCCGCGCTCCATGCCGGCTATACCTATGACGTGCTCGGCGACAGGATAAACGAGACATCAAGCTTCGTCGGGGATCCTCTGGGCACGACCTTTACGTCCGAAGGCAATTCTCCCGCGCGCAACATCTTTAACGGGGGCGCGGGCCTCACGTACCTGTCCGCCGCCAACTGGGATCTGGCCGCCGTCTATGACTTCAAATTCAGGCAGGACTATATCTCCCATAGCGGTCTCCTGCGGGCGACGACGCATTTCTAGACGGCAGGATAGGGAAGCGGATTTTAAAATCCGTAAGTTATAATTGCCTTGAGCCTTGTGTCGGGAGCGATCTCTGACAGTCCGATCAGCACACCGAATTCGTATTTGACGTTTTTCGCCACAGTTCCGTAGAGTACGGGCCCGATCTGGTACTTCTTCTGCCCGGGAGTGACGGGGCCTATGACCTTGCCGAAATCGGCATAGAATTCGAACCCGGGTTCGAGAGCGGGTTGGTAGCGGTACTTTGTTTTCCAGCCAAGGTTAATGTCCGTGCCGCTCCTTGCTTTCGGGCCCACTTCGTTTTCAAAGTTAAGGTTGGCGACATGCGTGAAGCTTCCGGCGTCTTTGCCGAGCAGGAACGTTCCTTCGAGCTTGTCCGCTTTCGCATCGAGAAGTGAAAATTTATAATTTTCCTGCACCGAAAGCTTCGGCCAGAAACTGCCGTCTTTTATTAGCTGAAAGCGGTTTGACCATTCAATGAAAGTCCAGTCGCGTTCTGTGCCGTTCGAGGCGAGATCCGCTTTCACTTCGGTGCGGAAACGATCGGTGACGCCGTAGTTGACGCCAAACTTGTGCTGGTCAATGCCGTTTTTGCGGCTGTCGCCGTCAAAGTCGTAGCCGCCCCGGTATTCAAATTCCAGCCGGCCCTTCGTAACATCCGGCGATGAAACCTTATTGGTGGCTTCTGCGGGGGATGCGGACATCAGGCAGAGAACAATGGCGGAGGAAAGACAGGCAATTTTCAGGGGCGCTTTTTTCATGTGGTGTGTAACACTTTTTACATCCGTCTAAGGGAAAATTTGGTGCGCCCGACGGGAGTCGAACCCATAACCTTTGGCTTCGGAGGCCAACACTCTATCCAGTTGAGCTACGGGCGCATGAACCCTTTATCGGGCACAATCGGATTTCTGTCAATTTTTCTGATCTTTTCCATATTTAACATATGAAACGGGTGGGGTGATTTAGCGGCCTTTTTTGGGATCTTCCGGCGGCGTGCTTTTCTGCATCGATTTTATATCGCCGATGGCGGGGCCGATTTTTTCCCGGAGTTTTTTCTGCTTGTCGGAAAGGTGCGCCTCGACATCATCGATATTCTGCCGCGCCGCCTTTTCCACGTCGGTCAATTGCTGTTCTTTTTTCAGCAGCTTCATGTTGGTGTCCTTCATGCGGCTCGCCATCATGTTCATCAGGCGTTTATACAGCCCGTCCGAAGCCGTCATGGAGGTGTGCAGCGCATGAGCGGAGATGCTGACCAGCACCGAATCTTCCTTGGTGCGGGCGCTGGCGGTGCGCACGCCGTCAGACATGGCTGCCATCTCGCCGACCATGGAGCCTGCACCCAGCTGCGAGAGGATGATCTCGTTTCCGTCATCGTCTTTCACAAAAACCTCGATAGTGCCGCTTTCAATCATATAGGCGCGGCTTCCCATCGTGCCCTGTTCGATCACGATTGTGCCCGCCGGAACGAACTGCCTGTCGAGTATTTTGATATTCCGTGACATGTGCCGATAAACCCCTGTGATTCCCATTGTAATGGAATTGTTTGATGACTTCATTGATTTTACGTGCAATTTTATGAAAATTATGGGCAGATTCGGGCGTCGCAGGGTCGCCCGATGCTCCATTTTGACTTGATTATCTTCCCGGTGCGGTTATTCCGCCGCTAGCTTTGGAGGATTTCCAGCAGGTCTTTCTCAAGGTTGTAGTGGCGCGCCTTCTCGCAGAATTTCGGTATGATATGCGAGAATCTGAAGTCTCCCAGCAGCCGCCCGTTTTCGTCTTCACCCGTGATTTCATAGGACACGATGTCCTGCATTCCCACCATGCCGTCCGCCATGCCGGAAATTTCTGTGATGTTCATGACTTTTCGTGACCCATCCCGCAGGCGTTGCGTATGGATGATGACCTCAAGCGAAGAAGATATCTGCTCGCGGATGGCCGATATCGGGATGCTCAGGTTGGCCATTGCCACCATGTTCTCGAAGCGGAAAAGGGCATCGCGGGGGCTATTGGCGTGAAACGTGCCCATTGAGCCGTCATGTCCCGTATTCATGGCCTGCAGAAGGTCAAAAGCTTCGGGACCGCGCACTTCTCCCACAATAATCCGGTCGGGGCGCATGCGAAGGCAATTGCGCACAAGGTCGCGCATTGTTACCTGCCCTATGCCTTCCGTGCTCGTCGGGCGGCTTTCGAGGGAGACGACCTGGGGCTGCTGAAGCTGCAGCTCCGCCGCATCCTCGCAGGTTATGATTCTCTCGCGCGGAGAAATATATTTCGTCAGGCAATTCAGAAGCGTTGTTTTTCCGCTGCCCGTACCGCCTGTGACCATGAGATTGACCCTGCAGGCAGCCACAATCTCCAGAAAGGCCGCCGTCCTTGCGTCAATAGTGCCCAGGGCTATCAGTTTTTCAAGCGTCAGCCGCTCCCTTTTGAACTTGCGAATTGTCAGTGTCGGCCCCCTCAGCGCCAGGGGCGGCAGAATGACATTGACTCTGGAGCCATCCGGCAGGCGCGCATCGCAGATCGGCGACGCCTTGTCGACATGCCTTCCCACACGGTTGACAATTCTCTGGCAAACATTGAGCAGATGTTCTTCGCTGCGGAAACGGATGTTCGCCCTGTCAATCTGGCCGTCTATCTCGATGAATACTTCGTTGGGGCCGTCCACCATGATATCCGAGACACTGTCATCGGCCAGAAATTCCTCGAGCGGCCCCAGTCCCAGAATATCGTCCTCGATAATTCTCAGCACGTCCGATAGCTCGTGCGGCGTCAGGTCAAATTTATTGTATTGCATGACGACGTTGACGCATTCAGTAATGGCTTTTTTTACGGCCTGCCTGTCATCGGAAGCGAAGGTGTGCGCGTCAATTTTATTGTGGATATCCGCTGAAATGATCTCGACAAAGTGATCGATTCTCTCGCGGTAGCGTTTGTCGCCGTGGTCGATGACTGATTCAACGGTCCAGGCGGCTTCGGGATCGCTCAGGCTCTGGATGTATTTCTGGAGGGCCGCAGGCTGGGTGAAAGATTGCGGGGTTCTCCCTTTCGGCCCGGCTGGCGCGGCGACGGGGGGATGTTTGGGGGCATGCTCCACACGCGGCTGATGAAGGGTGCTGTCTGCCGCCTTGGGTTCATCGCTATGAGAATGTCCGAAGGAATGCGCGGTGCTCTCGGCTTCTTTTGTCTGCAAGCCGTCACCGCCGATTTTTTTGCCAAAGTGCTTGTTTTCCATGAAAGCTCCCTGCCGTCATTATTATTAAGGTAGGCGATTACCTATAGTATGGAGGGTGTTTATTAAATTTAGATTAAGTATTTTAGGGGTGTTTTGGTGCTATTTTTTTTGCCGGGATCGTAAGCTTTGGGGGATTTTCACGTCCTTGCCGTTTGCGGCTTTGCCAGCGCCGACCTAAAGCGTACGGGGTCGTGCAAAGAGTTGGGCGATCGACTCTTTATTTTATGTAAATTATTCTTGCCATAAAATCAAAGATGCCTTGACAGGGCGGGGGTGACACCTTATAAAACGACCTCTTGGATAATGATTTTGAGTAATGGAGACTTATCGTGAAACGCACATACCAACCCAGCAAGCTGGTGCGCAAGCGCCGTCATGGGTTCAGAAGCCGCATGGCGACGATGAACGGCAGGAAAATTCTGTCCAGCCGCCGCGCAAAAGGTCGTCAGCGCCTGTCCGCGTAGGCACCCTGATGTGCGCCGCCGGGCTTTCCCTGAAGGCGTCGTCTGATTTTCAGCGCATTTCCCGTCTGGGAAAAAAATGGGTATTCCCGTCCTTTATCATGCAGGCCCTCAAACGCGAGGCTGCCGACGCGCCTTTTCGTCTGGGACTAACGGTGAGCCGCAAGGTCGGTAATGCCGTGGCCAGAAACCGCGCCAAGCGCCGTCTGCGTGAAATGGTGCGCCTCTGCATCGCGCCGGAGAAGCTGGCGGGCTTTGACATCGTGCTGATTGGCAGGGCTTCGGCGCAGGAGCGTGATTTTTCACTGATGAAACAGGATTTCCTGCAGGGGCTGGAGAAGCTGGGGGTGACGCCATGAGCCCCGTTTCCCGTTTTCTTTTAGGGGGCATCCGTGTATATCAGTATCTGTTCTCTTCCCTTTGGGGGAGAAGCTGCCGTTACTATCCCACCTGTTCAACCTATACGGCGGGATCCATTCGCCGCTTCGGCGCCCTTTACGGGAGCTGGCTGGGCGTGAAACGGATCTGCCGCTGCCATCCCTATAATCCCGGAGGCTATGATCCGGTGCCTGAAAGAAAGATTGACGTATGAAACCTCCTTCCCCCCACGATGCGCAGGATAATTCCCGCCTGCTGCTGGCGGTGCTGATCTCGCTGGCGATCCTGTTCGGGTTTCGTACCTTTATTGAAAAACCGCAGCTGGCAAAAATAGAGCAGCAGCAAAAACAAATGCAGGCGCAGGCGCCGTCGGCGCAAAAACCGTCAGCCCCGCCGCTGGCCGGAGAGGCGGCGGTCAGGGACCGTCAGGAAGTTATCGCTGCGGCGCGGCGTATCCCGATCCACGGCAGCAAGGTCACGGGGTCCATTTCTCTTGCCGGCGGGCGCATCGACGACCTGTCGCTGAATGAGCATTATACCACCATCGATAACAAGGAACATGTTGCGCTGCTGTCGCCGTCGGGCACGAAAGACGCCTATTACGTCGAAAGCGGCTGGACGGGCGACGATAAAACCACGGCGCTACCGGACGAAAAGACGGCATGGACTCTCGCCCCCGGCAGCGCGCAGACGCTGGAAACAAACGGTTCTGTCACGCTGCAATGGGATAACGGGCAGGGGCTGCTGTTCGAGCGCACGATCGCGCTTGACGACAATTATCTTTTTAACATTACGCAGAAGATCACCAACAAAACGAATGCCGGGAAGAAGTTCAATGCCTGGCACCTGATCTCGCGGCACAGCCTGCCGGTCGATTTCAAGGGGTTCTTCATCCTGCATGAGGGGCCGCTGGCCTATCTGGACGGCAAGCTCAAGGAGATGTCATACAAGGATCTGGCCAAGGGCGACACCGTCGAGCGCGAGGGCGTGAAGGGCTGGCTCGGCATCACCGACAAATACTGGTTTGTCGGCATTTTTCCGGGAGCGGACGAAAAAATCAACGCGCGGATTATCGGCAGCAAGGCCGATGGCGTGCAGATTTACCAGACGGATATCGTGTCGGAAACGCAGGCCGTCGCGCCCGGGCAGTTCATAGAAGACAAAAAACTTATTTTTGCGGGCGTTAAAAACCTGCCGCTGATGACGGCCTATCAGGAAAAATACGGCCTCTCGCATCTGGACCTCACCTTTGACTTCGGCTGGTGGTATTTCATCACCAAACCGTTTTTCTACCTGCTGCATTTCCTGATGGATCATATCGGCAACGTGGGGCTGGCCATTCTGGCGATGACGGTGATTATCCGTGGCGCGGTGTTCCCTCTCGCCAACAAGTCGTTTCGCTCCATGGCCGGCATGAAGAAGATCGCGCCGCAGCTGAAGGCGCTGCAGGAAAAACACGGCGGCAACCGTGAAAAGCTGCAGATGGAAATATTCGAGCTCTACAAGAAAGAGAACGTCAATCCGTTCAGCGGCTGCTGGCCGTTGCTGATCCAGATTCCGATTTTCTTCGCCCTCTACAAGTCCATCCTGCTGTCCGTCGAGCTGCGTCACGCGCCGTTCTGGGGCTGGATCCACGACCTGTCGGCGGCGGATCCGACGAATCTGTTCACATTGTTCGGGCTTATTCCCTGGACGCCGCCGGCGGCGCTGACCATCGGGGCGTGGCCGCTGCTTTTCTGCCTGACGATGATCATCCAGAAGCGCCTGACCCCGCCCATGCCGGACAAGACCCAGGAACAGCTGCAAACCTACTTCCCGTTCATCATCACCTTCATGCTGGCCAAGTTCGCCTCGGGGCTGGTGATCTACTGGACATGGAGCAACGTTCTCGGCGTCCTGCAGCAATATTATATTTTGCGCAAGGTCGGCGGTCAGGAAGTCTCGCTCATCCACGGGCACAGCGAGCGCCGCAAGAAAAAACCGCATGGATGAGGCTGCCCTCAAGCAAGGCGAGATCCTGTTCAGCCGTGAATGCAATTTTGTCGCCGGCGCTGCGTCGACTGACAGAATCCCGCCGCCGACCCTTGGCGAGATCGCTTTTGCCGGACGCTCCAATGTCGGCAAATCGACGCTGATCAACGCGCTCACAGGCCGTAAGGCGCTGGCGCGTTCCTCCAGCACGCCGGGCCGCACCCAGCAGATCAATTTTTTCGATCTGGGCGGAAAGATGCAACTGGTCGATCTGCCCGGCTATGGTTATGCCGCCGCTTCAAAAGAAAAAGTCCATGCCTGGAACGACATGGTCTGCGGTTACCTGCGCGGGCGGCCGACGCTCAAGCGCGTCTGCGTGCTGGTCGATTCGCGGCACGGCCTCAAAGACATCGATCTGGAGACCATGGCCATGCTGGACCGGGCGAATGTGCCTTACGTCATCGTCCTGACCAAAGCCGACAAGCTGAAGGCGCCGGAACTGGCAGAGGTATTGGCGGGGGTCGAGGGGGAGTTGAAATCCCATCCCGCCGCCGTGCCGCAGGCTTACCCCACCAGCGTGGATAAAAAACAGGGAATCGCCGAACTGCGGGCTTTTTTGGCGGCAGGCGCGCGTTTTTGATACTTTAATTGACATAATCATTTAAAATATGTTACACTACCTTCATAGTGGTTGTTTAAGAGCCTTTTTTTATTGAGAGAAAAAGCACATGACAGAGGTTGGTCGCCCCCTCTCGGAAGCACAGAAAAAAGCGGCAGCGCGCCTGACGCACCGCACGACCTTTGAACCGGCATGGTACGCTGCCCGGGATGCTGCTGCAAAGAAGGAACAAAGAGAA
>JAHFPI010000242.1 GCA_023266795.1 Rhodospirillales bacterium | reverse complement strand
CCGCCACCCGTCAGGCCAAATCCGAGAAAATGCAGGTGGAGGCGCGTAAAACTGGCCTCATGGCCGATTACGCCTTTGCCGCCATGAAAGCGCAGTTGATTACCGTGCTGGCCAATCGCCAGAGTTTTAAAGAGCAGAATGAATTGCTCAACGAACAGGAAAATATCCTTCGTTCCGACAGAAACAGCATCAAAGGCCGCATCGCCGCCAATCAGACGGGGACAAGCCCTCTCTCCTTAAGCGAAGCTGACAGCGCGGAGATCGGCATTATGCGCGCCGATCTTCTGGAGCAGGATCGCGAAGCGGAAGCCATGCTGATGAACATGCTGGGGGAAACGCCGGAAGTCATGCTGCCGACCATAAAAGTGTCCACATGGGGAGGTGACCCCGAAAAGACCTCCCCCGTAAAAATTGCGGCTGAAGATGTCGCCATGGCGCAAAAAGAAGTGGCGACGCGCACGGCGGAGTTCGGCCCCAATTTTGCGGTGGAGGGGAACGTCGGACACATGGATAACGGTGATAACACGGGCTCCATCATGATCGGCGTCAGCATCCCCCTCTGGTCATCAGAAAATCAAAGGCCACGCCTTGAGGGGGCGACTGCAGCGCTGCACTCTTCCCTGCTGGATTTGGATGGCGTCAGACGCCAAGTCATCGAAAAACTGGACTATCTGAAAGCGCAGATGTCGGCCAGCGACAGGAAGATTGGGCTACTGAAAACAAAGAATACCCATCTGGAAACGAGCGCAAAAGCACTGACCAGAGAGTATGAGGCGGGCAAGGCCGATTTTGGCATGTACCTCAAGGCGCGGCGGGATGCCCTTTCCGCGCGCATGGCGCTGGCGCAGGAGCGCGCCAAAAACATCGCCCTGATCGCCGACTTTAACCGCTACATCATTGAAGGAGAAACAAAATGAAAAAACTGATGATGATCGCCGTCCTTTTACTGACATTTGCCAGTGCCGGAGCCTTCGCCTGTGGTGGTGGCGCGGCGGGAGCCTGCACCTGTAGCGCTGGCGCTGCAAAATCTTGCACCTGTGGCAGCGGCGCCTGTGGTGTTGGTGCCACAAAAGTCGCGGAAACGAACAGTACAGATAAAGGCGCGTCGCTGACCGAACAGCAGGCGATTGAACGGTTGCATGACAATAAGTCCGTCTATTCCTGTCCCATGCACCAGCATGTCTTCACAGATAAAAATGGCACCTGCCCGATATGCGGCATGAACTTGCGGCAGGTAAGGGATATCAAAGATGGTACTACCGTATTCGAAGACGACAAGCAAGGCATGCCGATGGACATGAAGGGTATGAATGACGAAGGCATGCCTCAAACGAAGGAGATTAAATAAATGAAAAGGTCATTGCTGCCGTTTCTGATGGGGGCCGTAATCGGCACCCAGGCATTGTTGAAAGAGACTGGTTCTGTTGTGGATCATCTTTTTAAGGGAAGCATCATCACCCCGGCTTATGCCGAGGAAGCGGCAGCGGTGAAATATCAATGCCCCATGCATCCGCAGATCATCTCGGACAGGCCGGGAAAATGCCCGATCTGCGGCATGGATTTAGTCTTGATCTCAGGTGCAGAACATCAGCACGAAATGAGTCAGCCTGTGCAGGCAGAGGAAAGTGCCGTTCAGGCTCCATCGGAACGGAAAGTGCTCTATTGGTATGATCCGATGGTGCCGGGGAAGAAATTCGACAAGCCGGGAAAATCGCCGTTCATGGATATGGATCTCTTACCGAAATATGCCGACGATGCGGGCACTGAAAGAACAAATAAAAAACCCGTTGTCTCTATCTCCGCCGAGAACATCCAGAAAATGGGTGTGCGAACGGAGGCAGTCAGCAAGGGCAGTTTTGGCGGCGCTGTGCGCGCCACGGGCGTTGTTATGCCGAATGAACGCGCCCGCGTCGATATGTTCACTCAGGTGGAAGGCCGCGTGGCCGAGCTGAAATACAGCGCCGAGGGCGACGTTGTCAAAAAAGGCGATGTTTTTTATACGCTAGTCAGCCCTGAACTGACGGGACTGCAGGGCGATTATATCGCAGCGCTCTCCGGAGGATTCAAGGATATGGCCACCGCAGCCCGCAAACGCATGAAACTGCTCGGCGTAGACGACACGGTGCTCGACCGGTTGGAAAAAACGGGGAAGTCTTTTGACGCTGTGCCTTTTTATGCCCCTGTGGACGGTATCCTGACCGCACTTGAAATACGGAACGGCGCTTACCTGAAAGCGGGTGATGCGGTCGGGCGAATCCAGGATTTATCGGTGGTCTGGGTGGAAGCCGCCGTGCCTGAAAAAGACGCCGCGACAATCGAGCCTGGCGACGGTGCCAAAGTCCTGTTTTCCGGCGCGGAACTGCCCTATGACGCCAAGGTGGATTATATTTATCCCACCGTTAACGCCGAGGCGCGGACGGTAAAAATTCGCCTTGTGGTTGAAAACAAAGGCGGCGCGCTCAAGCCCTCGGCATACGCCACGGTGGAATTCGCCTCCGCCGTGACGGAGCGCGTGACCGTGTCAAGCGAGGCCGTCCTACGCAGCAGCACAGGCAGCCATGTCATTGTCGCCCTTGGCAACGGC
>JAHFPI010000241.1 GCA_023266795.1 Rhodospirillales bacterium | reverse complement strand
TTCTTGATCCGCACCTTCATGCGATAGAAGGGCGGTTCATCAGCAAAAGATTCCTTGTGCTCCAAATCTTTCAAGGGGGGGTAGCTACGCAGAAACTTTAGTACAGAGTCTATCCCTCTGCGGGAGCCGGCAATCGTGCCGTTGATTCCTTCATGCGCCAGCAGCAGTGTGCCGCAAATTTCATTTTCATCGCAGACGCGCAAAATCTCCTTCCGCATGGCCGCAATATCGGCAAGCGGGGCAAATTTATACAGGGCTGCGACGATAAATTTTGACATGAGGGGAGTATAAGGAAATATTGCCTAATTTCAATGACGTATATTATACATAATTATATTGTTATATTGCATAACATATAGTAGGGTCAGCGGATATTTTAACAACCAGTAATGAGGTTTTTTCTATCATGACAAAGAGCACAACAACCAGTGACGACCTGAAAGCGCTTCTGTCCCGCGACGGCAGCAACGAGAAAGACTGGAAACGTCTTTCCAAATCAAAAAACAGTCGGGATCAGTGGGTGCGGGTTTTTGAAAACAAGACAACCGGCGCGCAGGTGGAAGTGCTCGAAGTTGAAACAGGCAAATTTATGATCGGCCGGACGGTTTCTGCGCAGGGACTGACTTCGGTGGCAAACCATAAATTTACAAAACCGAAATCAACTGGCCCCATTGAAACCAGCCCTGCCAAGAATGCGGCAGCTGATAAAGTTATCGCAATGATGCTTGATGAGGATGGCGGCTTGAGCTGGAGAGAGCCTCTGATTGAAAAGGCAGGCAAGGCGCTTGCAAACCGGTTTATATTTGCTGTGTCCAAAACGGAAGAAGATAGCGAAGTTCTTTTCTATGCGAGAATAGTACCCATGAAATATTGGGAAGAGCGTAAAGATGCCTATTATGAGGCGCCATCGCCCATCAATCATTTGCTCCCGGGGTTTGATGATTTAGCCGAGTGTGGCGGGCCGCCCGAATGGTGGGCGATTACTGAAGACGGCCCTTCCTCCGCTACAGAAATGGCTAAGAAGCTGACAAAGCTGGGCTTCATATGGAGCGAAGACTTGCAGAATAATATTGATGCCGCATTTACCAAAGAACTGAAAGCATGGGCAGCGAAACCTGCTGCAACTGCCAGCAGCAAAGGCACTGTTCCAAAGATATAATCGATGACAGAAAAAAGCCGCCCTTATGGGGCGGCTTTTTTATACCGTTACGCCGCTTCTTCCAGCTGCAATTCATGCTGCTTGAGATCGACCGAGACGAGCTGCGACACGCCTTTTTCGCTCATGGTGACGCCGTAGAGGCGGTCCATGCGCGCCATCGTCATGCGGTGGTGGGTGATGATGATGAAGCGGGTCTTGCAGTCGCGGGTGAGTTCTTCGAGCAGCATGCAATAACGGTCGACGTTGCTTTCATCCAGCGGGGCGTCCACCTCGTCCAGCACGCAGATCGGCGCCGGGTTGGTGAGGAACATCGCGAAGATGAGGGCGATAGCGGTCAGGGTCTGCTCACCGCCGGAGAGCAGCGAGAGCACCTGCAGCTTTTTGCCCGGCGGCTGCGCGTAAATTTCAAGACCGGACTCGAGCGGATCGTCCGCCTCAATCAGCTTGAGGTAAGCCGAGCCGCCGTTGAAGAGGCGGGCAAACAGCGTCTGGAAGTGGGTGTTGACGGTATCGAACGCGCTCAGCAGGCGCTCGCGCGCTTCCCTGTTGAGTTTGCTGATGCCTTCGCGCAGTTTCGAGATGGCCTGCACAAGATCATCGCGTTCCGTCTGCATGGTGGACATCTGGTCGGTGATCTCCTGGCTTTCCACTTCGGCGCGCAGGTTCACGGGGCCCATGTTGTCGCGTTCGCGGAGGAGACGTTCCAGCTTCGTATGCAGTTCATTAATGCCCTGCAGTTCGGCAACGACAAGTTCCAGTTTCGCCACCAGTTCTTCCGGCGTACAGGTGAATTTTTCCTGAATCTGCGCCTCGATGCCGCTTTGCGTATGCTGGGAGGTGTTGACGCTGGCCTGCGCCATCGCCCGCGCCTCTTTTGCATCCGAAAGCGCGCTTTCAGCGGTGCGCAGTTCGCGTTGCAGGTCGTTTACGGTATTTTCAGCGGAGACAAGAATATCGGCGGCAGCCTGGCGTTTTTCTTCCGCCTCCGAGATATGGCTCATTAGCAGCTGTTTTTCCTGCGCGATCTGAGCCGGACGTTCGGCGAGACGGTCGAGAACTTCCTGCGCCTGCAGGATACGGTCTTCAAGATCGATCAGGCGCAGTTCAACGCGCTCCAGACGGGCAGCCCAACTGCCAATCTCGTTTTGGATCTGTTCCATCCGCCGGGCGCGGCTTTCGCCTTCGCGGCGGATTTCGGCATAGGCTGCCTGCAATTCGGCAAGCGCCTGACGTTGTTTGCCCAGCGTTGTTTTAAAGCCGGCGATTTTCTCGCGGCTTTCAACAGTGTCGGGCAGGGCGGTGAAGGACTGGCGCGCTTCCTCAAGCTGGGTAGCGGCAATATCCGTTTCCTGCGATGTATTATCGATTGAGGTCGCGAGGCTGGACAGCCGCGCCGTCACTTCGGTCAGCTGGCCGGACAGTTTTGCGTGCTGACGGC
>JAHFPI010000240.1 GCA_023266795.1 Rhodospirillales bacterium | reverse complement strand
TTGCTGGTGAGGGCGAAATCTTTTACCAGCGCCGAAAGGTCGAGCTGCTGGCCGGCGTAGCGGTTGATATGGGCGATGGATACATCGCTGCCCTGCAGGGTGCGGATAACGACATCGCAGTATTCGGTCTGCGGCGCATAAACGGCGAGTTTCGAGTATCCGTGGGTCTGCGCGTATTTTATGACGCGCGTCACCTGCGTGAAGGGGAGAAAGCCCATGATATAGGTGTTGTTGTCGGCGAGCGTCCAGTCGGTGGTGAAGGAAACAACCGGAATGCCGGCCGCGCCGGCGATCGGCTTGATCGCCTTAAGGTCTTCGGCGAAGATCGGGCCGAGGATCAGGTTGTTATGCCTGCTGATGGCGGCTTCCGTTGCGGCAACGGCGCCTTCTTTGGTGCTTTTTGTATCGCGCGGCACCAGCTCGAAGTTGGCGCTGCCGATATCGAATAAAGCCATTTGCGCGGCCTTGAGCATCGATTGCCCCAGAGCGGATTTCTTGCCGCTGAGAGGCAGAAGCAGGGAGACGATTATTTTTTCATGCGCGGCGGCTACAACGGGCTCGGCTTTCGGCGCCGGGGGAATGAGGGTGACGTTCTGCTGGGCGTCTGTCGGCGGCGGGAAGGATTGCTGCTGGTTGATGGCGCTGTTCTGGTCTACCAGAACCTGCCGCTGATCCTGTGTCTGCCAGCCGATATTGGGGATGCTGTTGGGGTCGTTTGTGACGACGCCGGTGCTGCTGCCGGAGCCCCATCCCCAGGGCATGTTGTGGTATCCGCCGCCGCCGCAACCGGCGAGCGAAAAGATCGAGAAAAGAATAAATAAAATGCGAATTTTTGCGTATACTCTCAACAAGGGATGACTCCATATGGCACATAAAACAGTTTCAGACGCAGATTCACATCTGCCCACCGGCCTCTATATTATAGCTACGCCGATTGGTAATATAGGGGATATCTCGTCACGGGCGCTCGAAATATTAGGAAAAGTGGATGCAATCGCCTGCGAGGACACGCGGGTGTCGGGCAAGCTGACGTCGTTTTACAATATTCCGGCCAAGAAAATCCCCTACCATGACCATAATGCGGCGGAAATGCGCCCCCGGCTGATCGCCATGATAAAAGAGGGGAAGCGGGTGGCGCTGATTTCCGACGCGGGTATGCCGCTGATTTCCGATCCCGGCTACAAGCTTGTGGCGCAGTGCGCGGCGGAAGATATTCCCATGACCTGCATCCCGGGGCCGACGGCCTCGCTGACGGCGCTCACCCTGTCGGGGCTGCCGACGGATAAATTCATGTTCGCCGGATTCCTGCCGCCAAAGTCGGCGGCGCGCAAGACGGCGCTGGCGGAAGTCAAGGCGGTGCCTGCCACCTTGATCTTTTACGAGACCGCCCCGCGCCTGATCGGCAGCCTTGAAGACATGCAGGCGATACTTGGCGACCGCCCCGCCGCCGTGGCGCGCGAACTGACCAAGAAATTCGAAGAAGTACGACGCGGGCAGCTTTCCGAACTCGGCGCATATTATCAGGCGCACGGCGAACCCAGAGGCGAAATCGTCATCGTGGTGGGCGGCCCCGTGGCCGGACAGACCGAAGACTGGACGGATGAGGCTGTCGATAAGCTGTTGCGGGAGATGATGCGCGAACAGGGCATGAGCGTCAAAGACGCAGCCGCCTTCGTCGCGGCCAGGTCCGGGATTAAGAAGCGGGACGTTTATCAGAGGGCGCTGTTATTGCAACAAAAGAAGAAATAGTCGTTATAATCCCCTCTCCCAGAGGGAGAGGGTTAGGGTGAGGGAGCGCGCGATGATACAAGAAAAACGGCATATAAATATTCAATTGCGCTTTCCCTCACCCTCCCATGCTTCGCATGGGCCCCACCCTCTCCCGAAAAGAGAGGGAATGCAATGAAAGAATTTCTGGATAAAATATTTAATTTGCCCCCAGTAGAGCAAAGAAAGTCTATTGGGTCTTCGTTTCTTTCTATATTCATTAACGTAGAAAAGCCGTCGGAAGAAAAAGACGATATATATGTTTATTATCTCGCTGTTCGAGCAGTTTGGCGGTTAGGATGCGCGATAGGTGTCTTGATGCTGTTAGTTTACTGTAGTGAAAAGCTTCAAATATCTTTTGGATGGGACATCCCGTCGGACTATAAACACACGAGAATGAATTATTTTTTTGAGCAATATAATTTGATTTTTGTGCAGGCTGTTTTGTTTATCTTATTTCCGTTTTATCTGATTAAATTTCTTTGGAATATCAATCCTAAGGAGTATGACGTCCTTGCTTTTGATCCAAGGTACGGAGTAGGTAAGAAATATCAGAAAAAATGGTGGCGGGTCATTCCGGACATGTGCATATGGTTTTTGGTGGGCCTATTCTTAATAGAGCAGGTATATCGTTCCCCTTTCGCTATACCTTTTGAACTGCTTAACACGGATACAGCCCTTTCCTTGATATTCTTTATTGCGGTCACTTTAACGGTCGCAAGTTTTTCTCTTGTACTTTTAATCAAGGCAGTTGCTGTGATTGGCCGATTTCTGGGGCCGTATAAGGGGTCTTCACCATGAAAGAAACCGGACATCAGAAAGGGTTACAGGCGGAAGCTCTGGCAAAGCTT
>JAHFPI010000239.1 GCA_023266795.1 Rhodospirillales bacterium | reverse complement strand
TGGACAGCAAAATTATTAACAAGCGCCAGATGGAGGCGTTGGCGCAGGCCGGCGCTTTCGACCGGATGAACCCCAACCGTGCGCAGGTACTGGCGGCCAGTGAAATCCTGCTGAAATACGCCGCTGCCGTTGCGGAAGACAGGAACAGCGGCCAGACCAGCCTGTTTGGCGGCGCGCAGCAGGAGCTTCCGGCGCCGGAGCTGCCGAAGGCCGATAAATGGGAGCCGCTGGAATATCTGCGTCATGAATTCGAGGCTGTCGGGTTCTATTTATCATCCCACCCGCTGGACAACATGACGTCGCAGCTGGAAAGGCTGCGTGTCGTGCCGTCCTCGAAGGTCATGGAAGCCCTGCAGGGCAGCCCCTCCAATCGCCTGCGCATGGCCGGGATCGTGGTCCGGAAGCAGGAGCGCACCTCGCAGAAGGGCAATCGCTTCGCCTTTGTGCAGGTCTCTGACGCGCATGGCGTCTATGAGGTGATGGTCTTTTCCGAATTGCTGGGGCAGTGTCGTGATCTGCTGGAAGCCGGTACGCCGATTTTGCTTTCAGTTGATGCCGATAAAAAGAGCGAAGACGAGATCCGTTTTCTAGCCCAGACGATTGAACCCCTGACGCAGGCTGTGCAGAACGTTACCCATAAGATAAATATTCACGTTGTCTCCGGAGGCGATGCCGTCGGAAAAATCAAGACCGTACTGGGCCATGCCGGGCAGGGAAAAGTGAAGGTAGCCCTGATCGTGACCGCCGGTGCGCGTGAAGCTGAAATTGAACTTCCGGGCGGATGGAATATTACCGAAGCCACGCCGAAATCTCTCCGTGCTATTGCCGGTGTTGGCGACGTCAAAGAAGCTTGATTCATAAAACTCATTGTTGACATAGGCTTAATTTAAACTTATAAACTTATACGTTCTAAGATGAAGCTGGCGATTCGCTTTGCTTCCACTCTGCGTCAGGCTGCTGCCCTCAGGGGCGCGGTTTCCCGCCAACCGGCATTGATACAGTAAGTTTTTAGATCCAAAAAGTACGTTATTATATTGAATTTATTCGATATATTTACGTCTTTTGCTGTGAATTTGCTTCGTAAGCAAGTTTATGGCGTGTAGATGCGTCGGAGATTTGTTGACGCCGCTACATTAACATAATACAATACGTAATACTGCGTTTTAACTAACTTTAAGAGGAACTAAAGACTATGGCTACCTGGGATTTCACTGATGTAAACCAACTCCAACAGAGCAGCAAGGCTATTGATACAGCCCTTTCTGCCCACGAAAAGGACGTGTTCGAGCGCTTTCTGCAAAAGCAGTGCGCTGAAAGAGCACAGGCGCAAGCCGCTAACGATGCCGCGCAGGATACGCTGAGGTATCTTTTCGCTATTTTTCATTAATATCGACTACTTTAAGTCCGGCTTTGTTTCCTATATGCTCGCACTTCAATGTGAGCGCGCATGGCCAAAAAACCTAAAGACATCGACTATAAGACCTACCTGCAGCTACCGGCGCTTCTGAAGGCCCAGCAGCCGATCAGCGGCTCTGCGCAGAAGCCGTTTGCGCATGACGAGATGCTGTTCATTATCGTGCATCAGACCTATGAGCTGTGGTTCAAGCAAATACTTTTCGAGGTTGACCGGATTCAGGATATTTTTTCCCGCAAGGTTGTCGCGGACGGGGATTTGCGGGTGATTTCCGCCGGACTGGAGCGGATTGTTGAAATCCTGAAACATCTGGTGCGCCAGATCGATATTCTGGAGACGATGACGCCGCTTGATTTCCTCGATTTCCGTCATGTATTCCGCTCGGCTTCCGGTTTTCAGAGCCTGCAGTTCCGCGAGCTGGAAATCCGCCTTGGTCTCCGCAGAACGGACCGGGTTTCCTATGACGGAAAGAGTTACGAGAGCTATATGTCGGCTGAGGATCAGAAGATTATCAGCGGGCTGGAAAAGAAACCATCCCTGTTCGATCAGATAGACAAATGGCTTAGCCGCACGCCTTTCGTGACGATGGGCGGGTTCGATTTCTGGCGGGCTTATCGCAAGGCCGTCGCCGACATGGTGAGCGGCGACAAAAAATCCGTGCTGGCGAACGTCTCCCTCAGCAAGGCCGCGCGTCAGATGGAGCTGCATAAGCTGGAGAACGTCCAGAAGCAGTTCGACTCGCTGTTCAACAGTAATCCGAAAGAAAAAATGCCCTGGCGCCTGTCTCTCAAGGCGCTGCAGGCGGCGCTGTTTATCACGCTCTACCGCGATCAGCCGGTTTTGCAGGGGCCCTTTAAAATCCTCAATGCAGTGATGGATATAGATGAAACAATGACCCTCTGGCGTTACCGCCATGCGCTGATGGTGCAGCGGATGCTGGGCATGAAGATGGGCAGTGGCGGCTCGTCGGGGCATGATTATCTGGCGCAGACGGCTGCCAAAAACAGGATTTTCCTCGATCTCTTCGCGCTGTCGACTTTCATGATTCCGCGCTCGACCCTGCCAAAACTGCCGAAGGCGGTGGAAGAGAAAATGGGATTTAAATACGGAGACTGAAATGTTTGTTGAAATAAAATTTTGCGGCGCTGCCGGCGTGGTCACGGGCTCCAGCTATCTGCTGCGCGTGCCGGGCGGCCAGTTCCTGAT
>JAHFPI010000063.1 GCA_023266795.1 Rhodospirillales bacterium | reverse complement strand
CTCGAACGATACTCGAGAATCGCTACATTCTGTAAATTGTCTATATGAATGCTGGAACTGACAAAATCCGCAGGAACGCTTTGCGCCGATTCGGCTGGAAGCGTAACAACCGCATTCTGAGAACCTGCTCTCAGGGCGGAAGCCTGCACTGATACTGCACTTACGATGTCTACCATTTTCTATGGCTCCTATTTGCAAATCAGGCCCACCACGGGACTGACCTACTCCTACTATCTTCATGATACACCCTTTGTGTGAAAAAAATCAAGTAAAAAGCAACGGCATTGGTCTTGAATTGATGTAACCAAAAGAATTAACCATTATTTAATAGATTATTTACCAATTATTTACTTATTTTTTACTTGTGAATATTCTGCGTTAGATAAAATAACCATAAAAACCAGTGATTTGTTATCATTTTCTAAAATATAATTTGTTAACATAGAAACATGAACGTTAATAAATATGAAGAAAGATGCAGGCAAAATTTGCCTAGTCCGTAAAAATTGATTACTCTGGTAGATGTGGGGTTCTGGGTTTCATTTTTTTTAACGCTCGGACTCCCTTCTTTGACATGGCTTCAAAGCAAGGTGGCATAACGTGGATTCTCTTCTTGAAACACTGAAAAATCTGGGCGGCAGCCGGCTTGCCGTCATGCTGGTAACATTTTTCGGACTGGTGGTTTTCTTTATCTTTATCGCCGCCCGCTCGAATACGCCGGGCATGACCCTTCTCTACGCAAACCTGTCCACCGCTGATTCCACTGAAGTCGCGGCCAAGCTGGATAACGCCAAAATAACCTACAAGCTCAGCGACGACGGCACACAGGTAACGGTGCCGCAAAAAGAAGTCGGCAAAGCCCGTGTGCTTCTCGCACAGGAAGGCCTGCCGCATCAAGGCTCCGTCGGTTACGAAATATTTGACCAGAAACAAAGTTTCGGAACGACCAGCTTTGTCCAGAACATCAATCAGGTGCGCGCACTGGAAGGCGAATTATCCCGTACAATCGGCACAATCGACGGCATCCGCAACGCCCGCGTTCATCTGGTGTTGCCGCAACGCGAGCTCTTCAGCAAGGAAACAAACCCCGCCAGCGCCAGCGTGTTCCTGAACCTGCGCAACAGCGCATCTCTGAGCGCGGAACAAATCCAGGCAGTCCAGCACCTTGTGTCCGCCGCCGTGCCGCAGCTGAAATCCGCCAATGTCGCCATCATCGATCAAAGCGGCAACCTGCTTGCACGCGGCGAGGAAGATGACCGTGACAGCACCTCCGCCCGCAGCGGCGAGGAAATGAAGCAAAAATACGAACGGCGCGTCACACGCTCTATTGAAGACATGGTGGGAAAAATCGTCGGCTACGGCAAAGTCCGCGCCTCCGTCACGGCGGACATGAACTTTGACGTCGTCAACCGCAATTCAGAATCCTACAATCCCGACGGGCAGGTTGTCAGATCCACCCAGACGACAAACGAAGAAAGCGTCGATAACTCTGGCAACAGCAATGCCAATACGGTATCGGTCGAGAACAATCTGCCCGGCCTCCCCAACAGCACCACCAAGACAACCGGCAACGGCGCTGCCAACACAAACAACCGCAGCGAAGAAGTCACCAACTACGAAGTCAGCAAAACGATTGAAAATCTGGTGCGCGCCAGCGGCCAGATACAGAAACTTTCCATCGCCGTTCTGGTTGACGGACGGTATGTGACGGATCCCAAGGCAACACCGCCCAAAAACGCCGACAAAGACTGGGAAGCCCCCAAGAAATACGTTGCCCGCGACCAAACGGAACTCGACAAGATTGCCTCCCTCGTAAAATCCGCCGTCGGCTATGATGAAAGCCGGGGCGATACCTTTCAGGTCGTGAATATGCAGTTCGCCGAGGATACCATACCGGAGAGCTCCCTCAAGAATGAAACGATGATCATGGGCTTCCAGAAGGCCGACCTGCTGGGCGTCGCCGAAACCATCACTCTCAGCATTGTTGCCATACTTGTCATTCTGCTGGTTCTGCGGCCTCTTGCGCTGCACGTCATTCAGTCCTCGCTGAACGCCGCCCAGCAGGGTAGTACGCTCTCTGAAGAAACAGCCCTGCTGGCCGGAGGCAGACAGGCACAGCTGGCGCCCCCCGATAAAATCGGCGGTGAGCTGGAAACAATGATTGATATGTCACAGGTGGAGGGCAAGGTGAAGGCCTCTTCCGTTCAAAAAATAAGCGAGCTGGTGCAGAACCACCCGAGCGAAACGGTGGCCGTCATCCGTTCATGGATATCACAGGAGAATTAAGCCATGCGCGTCCGCGAAGATTACCGTACCCTGTCAGGTTCCGAAAAATCGGCCATCCTGCTGCTATCCCTTGGTGATGAGCACACCTCAAAAATATTTGAGCAGCTTGACGAAGATGAAATCATGCAGATTTCCCAAACCATGTCGACACTCGGCAAGGTCAGCGCCAACGTAACGGAGAGGCTGTTCGTCGAGTTCGCCGAAAGCATGAGCTCCACGGGCGCCCTCATCGGCTCGCTCGACAGCACGGAGCGCCTCCTCGCTCGCGTCCTCGGCAAGGAAAAGGTCGAGAATATCATGGAGGAAATACGCGGCCCCGCAGGGCGCACCATGTGGGAAAAGCTGAGCAACGTCAGCGAGGAAATCCTCGCCAGCTACCTGCAAAAGGAATATCCGCAGACCGTGGCCGTCGTCATCTCGAAAATCACGCCGGAACATGCCGCGCGGGTTCTGGCGATACTTCCCGAAGGATTTGCGATGGAAGTCATTATGCGTATGCTGCGGATGGAAGCTGTCCAGAAAGACGTTCTGGACGACGTCGAACGCACGCTCAAGACGGAGTTCATGTCGAATCTGGCTCGCACCAACCGCCGCGATTCCCATGAGATCATGGCCGAAATCTTCAACAGCCTGGAGCGTTCCGTCGAAACGCAGTTCATGAGCTCGCTGGAAGAGCGCAATCCGGATTCCGCCGAAAAGATCCGCAGCCTGATGTTCACCTTTGATGATATAGCCAGACTCGATCCCGGCGCGCTGCAAACGATCATCCGCACGGCCGAAAGGGAGAAAATACCTCTGGCTCTGAAGGGCGCTTCCGACTCCATGAAGGATCTTTTCTTCTCCAACATGTCCGAGCGGGCCGCAAGAATCATGAAAGAAGACATGGCCGCCATGGGTCCCGTGCGCCTCAAGGATGTGGAAGAAGCCCAGCAGAGCATTGTTACCGTGACCAAAGACCTTGCTGAACGCGGTGAAATAACGATTATAACCTCGAAAGACGATGATGAGCTCATCTTCTAAAAAAGGCGGATCCGGACCAATGACAGACGCAAAGAAGTTCCTGTTTGACACCAATAATTTCGACCGGTCGAAACCGAACCACCATGCGCCCATCTATACCGAGGAACAGTTGATACTGGCCCAGAACCAAAGCCTCGCCCTTGGAAAAGCGGACGGCATCAAGGTCACACGGCAGCAGCAGGAAGAGCGCCTCGCCGAGCTTCTCCAGAAAACTCTGGCGATGACTGAAAAGCTGGTTCAGGCCGAAGACCGCCGTGAAGTTGAAAAATGCATCGCGGCGGCAAAAATGGCCATTCGCGCCGTGCACAAGCTCCTGCCTCAGTTTGCCGTTCAATGCGCGCTGCCCGAAATCGAACGCGTTATCCTGCAATCCATTGAAGCAAGACGGGATGAACCGCGAATAGCCGTGATCGTCCCGACAATCCATCTGGAGTCGCTCAAGACCCGCATGGATGCTCTCGCCATCGAAAGGAACTATGCGGGCAAGGTCATCCTGATCGCCGACGACTCCCTGCCGCCCACGGACTGCCGGGTGGAATGGGCGGACGGCGGCGCGGAAAGGCTGTACGAAAGGCTCTTTTCGCAAATCGACAATGAATTTGCCAAAGCCGTTGCCGGCATGAATACGGCTCTCGACCAGAACAAACAATAACAACTTTAACAGGAACGGAGAATCCCATGACACCCACTGACCCCACCCAAAGCGTCGCCTTCGAGGAAATCAAGCAAAGCGCCAGCGTTGAAACGCGCAAAAAGGATATTGATGCGATTTACGACATCCCGGTGCAAATCTCCGCCGTGCTGGGGAAATCGACCATGCAGGTGAGCCAGCTCCTGAAGCTGGGTCGCGGCGCGGTTGTCGAACTGGACAGAAAGGTTGGCGAAGCGATTGACATTTACGTGAACAACCGCCTTGTCGCGCGCGGGGAAGTTATCGTCGTCGAGGACCGCCTCGGCGTGACAATGACCGAAATCGTAAAATCGGATCGCGCACAGTAAACAGCGCGCGATAACAAGGAAGGAATGACGCATCATGCGTTTGATGATTATCGGCAGCCTCAACGGGCAGATCAGCACCGCCGGTAAAATTGCGATCGGCCGTGGCGCAAAAGTGACGCATACCGAGGATATCGATCAGGCGATGGGCGCGTTGCGCTCCGGCAAGGGCGCCGACCTGATCATGATGGATGTGAAGCTGAATATCGCCACCCTGATCACCCAGCTGAAAGACGAACGGTTCGCCATTCCCGTCGTCGCCTGCGGCATCGGCACGGACGCCGCCACCGCCGTCAAGGCCATCAAGGCCGGTGCCAAGGAGTACATCCCGTTGCCGCCCAATGCCGAACTGATCGCCGCCGTTCTGCAGGCCGTGACGGAAGAAAACAACACGATGATCGCCAATGATCCGGCGATGAAGAGCGTCCTGCATCTGGCCGACCGGATTGCGCCTTCGGACGCCACCGTCCTCATCACCGGTGAATCGGGCACCGGCAAGGAAGTCATGTCCCGTTTTATCCACCAGAAGAGCAAACGCGCCAACGGCCCGTTCATCTCACTCAACTGCGCGGCTATCCCCGAAAGCCTGCTGGAATCGGAACTCTTCGGTCATGAAAAAGGCTCCTTCACCGGCGCCGCCGCGCGACGCATCGGCAAATTCGAGGAAGCTAATGGCGGCACGCTGCTGCTGGATGAAGTCAGCGAGATGCACCCGTCATTGCAGGCAAAATTGTTGCGCGCCATTCAGGAGCGGGTAATCGACCGCGTCGGCGGCACCCAGCCCGTCAAAATCGACATTCGCCTCATTGCCACCAGCAACCGCGACCTTGAAGCCTATGTCAAATCCGGCAACTTCCGCGAAGACCTCTACTTCCGCCTCAATGTCGTCAACCTGCCTTTACCCGCCTTGCGCGAACGGCCCGCCGATATTGTCCCGCTGGCCCAGTTTTTTGCCAATAAATACAGCGCGCAGAACGGACTGCCACTTAAAAAGATTTCCGTGACGGCTGCCGCAAAACTCATCTCCCACCACTGGCAGGGCAACATCCGCGAGCTGGAAAATACCATGCACCGCGCCGTCCTGATGTCGCAGGAAGATGATATTGAAGCCGCTTCCATCCATCTTTCCGGACAGAAATCCGCCGCGCTGGAAAAAATAGCGCAGGTCGCGGAAACCGTCGTCGGAAAAGGGGCTGCGGGCGATAACGCTGCACCGCTCATCGGGCGCACGGTGGCCGCCGTCGAACGCGAACTGATTTTGAACACGCTGGATCACTGCCTCGGCAACCGCACCCATGCGGCAAACATTCTCGGCATTTCGATCCGCACCCTGCGCAACAAGCTGAAGGAATACGGCGAACAGGAAATCATCCATGGCTGAACCGGCTGCACCTGCGATCGGCGGACAAGCCACCTCCTTCCGGATCAAGGGGGATGTGGCGCTGGCGCTCGGCGTCGTCGCTATCCTGGTCGCCCTCATCCTGCCGCTGCCGACGTGGCTGCTCGATATTTCTCTGGCGCTGTCGCTCTCTTTTTCCGTGCTCATCCTGATGACGGTGCTGTTCATCGAGCGTCCGCTTGACCTGAGCTCGTTCCCTACCATCCTGCTGATCTCGACCATGATCCGCCTGTCGCTCAGCCTGTCCGCCACCCGTCTGATTCTGGCGCACGGCCATGAAGGAAAGTCCGCCGCCGGACACGTCATCGAGGCCTTCGGCAGCTTTGTGATGCAGGATAACTTCGTCATCGGCGTTATCGTGTTTTCGATTCTGGTCATCGTCAACTTCGTCGTCATCACCAAAGGTGCGGGCCGTATCGCCGAAGTCGCCGCGCGTTTCAGTTTGGACGCCATGCCCGGCAAGCAGATGGCAATTGACGCTGACCTGTCCGCCGGCATCATCAACGAGACCGAAGCCAAAGCCCGCCGCCTCGCGCTGGAGCAGGAGAGCGGATTTTTCGGAGCCATGGACGGCGCCTCGAAGTTCGTCCGTGGCGACGCGATCGCCGGCCTGCTGATCGTTTTCATCAATATCCTCGGCGGCATGATTATCGGCGTGTGGCAGAAGGATCTCGACTTTTCAAAAGCCGCCGAAACTTACACCCACCTAACCATCGGTGACGGCCTCGTCACGCAGGTGCCGGCGCTGATTGTCTCGGTCGCCGCCGGCCTGCTGGTCTCCAAGGCCGGTATCAAAGGTTCAACCGACAAGGCGTTGTTCGCGCAGCTCAGCAACCACCCGCAGGCACTGGTGCTCAGCGCCATCCTCATGACCGTGCTGGCCGCCCTGCCGGGCATCCCCGCCTTCCCTTTCCTGCTGATGGCGGCCACCGCCGGCCTCTTCGCCTATAACGTCAGGGAAACCCGGAGAAAAGACAGCGCTGCTAAAACAGAACACGAACGGATTGAACACGCGAAAATTCCGGTGGCGGAAGAACCCATCTCCAAGGCGCTGGCCATTGATACGCTGCGCATCGAATTGGGCTACGGCCTGCTGCCGCTGGTCAACAATCCCGAAAAGGGCAAGCTCACCGAACAGATCAAAGGGCTGCGCCGTCAGCTGGCCGAAGATATGGGCTTTATCCTGCCCTCCGTCCGCATTCAGGACAATCTGCAGCTGCCCGCCACCACCTACGTCGTCCGCATCAAGGAAATCGAGGCGGGGCGCGGCGAGATCCGCCCCGACATGCTGCTCTGCATGAATCCGTCCGGCGAAAAGATCGACCTGCCCGGCGAAAACACCCGCGAGCCGACCTTCGGCCTGCCCGCCATGTGGATCGGTCAGGATTACCGCGAGGAAGCGCATTTCAAGGGCTATACCGTTGTTGACCCTTCCACCGTCGTCACCACGCACATCACCGAAGTCATCAAGGACAATATGTCCGACCTGATGTCCTACGCCGAAACGCAGAAGCTGCTCGACGAACTGCCGAAGAGCCACCAGAAACTGGTGGCGGATATCATCCCCGCAAAAATCACCATCACCGGGCTCCAGCGGGTGCTGCAAAATCTGGTCAGCGAACGCGTCTCCATCCGCGATCTTCCTACTGTGCTGGAAGGCGTTGCCGAGGCTACCGGTTTCACCAACAATATCACCATGATTACCGAACACGTCCGCGCCCGCCTGTCGCGGCAGATTTGCGACCAGTACACCAACAAGGCGGGCATCATGCCGCTGGTAACACTGACGGCCTACTGGGAACACGCTTTTGCCGAAGCGCTGGTGGGACAGGGCGAGGACAAGCAGCTCGCCATGCCGCCCACCAAACTGCAACAATTCATCCAGTCCGTTCGCACAACGTATGAAGATCTGGCGATGAAGGGCGAGGCACCGGTGCTGCTGACCAGCCCCGGCATCCGCCCCTATGTGCGCTCCATCATCGAGCGCTTCCGCCCGCAGACCATCGTGATCTCGCAGAATGAAATCCATCCGCGCGCTAAAATCCGCACGCTGGCGCAGATCACATGAGGCTTAAATCTTTCCACGCGAAAACAATGTCTGAAGCGATGCGTCAGGTGCGCAACACGCTGGGTGACGACGCGATTATCGTCACCAGCCGCGAGGAGACCAGCGGCTGGGTAAAAATCACCGCCGCCGTGGAACAAACCGTCTCCGCGCCGGAAAAAGGGGATGATTTTGATGCCGACACCCTGATCGAGATGATAACCGATACCCTGCTGAAACACCGGGTTCCGGCCGGCGTCAGCGACAAGATCATTTCCGTCGCCATGACGCTGCCGGAAAAAGACCCGAAAAAGATGCTTGCTCTGGCGCTAAAAAAAACTTTTTCCTTTACGGACATATCCTCCAAAAAGCCAATTGTCCTGGTCGGTCCGCCGGGCGCCGGAAAGACCCTGATGGCCGCAAAACTGGCGGCGCGGGCGGTGCTGGACGGCAGGAAACCCGCAATCATCACCACAGACATTGCACGGGCGGGCGGCGTGGAACAGCTCTCGGCCTTCCTCGATATTCTTTCCCTGAAGCTGTTGCAGGCGGAGGATGCCAAAGGTCTTAAGGCCGTTCTTGCCCAAATTCCCAAGAGCACACAGGTGATTGTCGATACCGGCGGACTCAATCCGTTTGACCCGCAGGAAATGAAAGCTCTCGCCAAGCTGCTGAATGTGGCGGATATGGAGCCGGCGCTGGTGCTGCCCGCCGGCATTGACGCAGAAGAATCCGCCGAAATCGCCATGACTTTTGGGGTTTTAGGCGTTAAACGGCTGATGCCGACGCGTCTCGACTTCGCCCGGCGTCTGGGCGGCCTCCTCAGCGCCGCCGACAAGGCGGGGTTCTCTTTTACAGAAGGGAGCCATACCCCGCAGGTAGCTCAAGGTATTCTGACGCTAACGCCGGAAACAATGTCCGGCCTGTTAATGCCTCATTCACCTAAAAAGAGGTAGAATAGAACGATGACAGCAACAATTAAAACAGATAAGCCGAACACGAAACAAGCCGGAAAACTCTCAGGCCACCTGATCGCCGTTGCTTCCGGCAAGGGCGGCGTCGGCAAAACATGGTTTTCGATTACGCTCAGTCAGGCGCTCGCCAAGCAGGGGAAAAAAGTCCTGCTGTTCGACGGCGATCTGGGACTGGCCAATATCGACGTGCAACTCGGACTGATGGCCAAGCGCGACCTGAACGACGTGATTGAAGGCAGCCTCAGCCTTGAACATGTGGTCGAACATTACGCGGAGGGCGGATTCGACGTTGTCGCCGGACGCTCCGGACACGGCTCGCTGTCTTCCCTGCCTCTACAACGGCTGAACGACCTGCTGCAGCAGATCCGCAGTGTTGTGCCGAAATATGATGCCGTGATTATCGACCTCGGCGCCGGTATCGACCGCACGGTGCGCTTTATCGCCGCCGCAACAGATTCAACCATCGTCGTTACCACCGACGAACCTACCGCCCTGACCGACGCTTACGCCTTTATCAAGCTCAGCCACGCGGCAGGGCATGGCGACAACATCAAAGTCGTGATCAATATGGCGGCGGACATAAAAGAAGGTGAAGGCACTTACAATACCCTGCTGAAAGCCTGCAAGAATTTCCTGAAGTTCTCCCCGCCGCTGGTTGGCATCATCCGTCAGGACAAACGCGTCAAGGAAGCGATCCGCGCGCAGACGCCGTTCCTGACCCGTTCGCCAAACTCGGAAACGGCGATGGATATTGAAAAAATTGCCGGGAATATCTGTGAAAACGTCCTGACGTAGCCGCTGTCATGGCAGAGACCCCCTCCATCCCCCCTTCTCCACCGGTTACCGCCCCTGCCGGCAATACGCCTGTTGCGCCAGCAACACCGGCACAACCGGCACCGCAGGTTACTCTCATGGAAGTCCCTGTCCGGCAGGCACCGACAGCGCTCACCCTGCCTGATGTGCCCCCCGCGCCTGTTACCGGCACTGTGATTGCCAGCAACCCGCAAACACAGGAAATCACCATTCAGACAG
>JAHFPI010000238.1 GCA_023266795.1 Rhodospirillales bacterium | reverse complement strand
GCTCATCAGAGACGTATCCTGCCCCATGTAGGCGACATTGCGCCGCAAATCAGCCGGATCGATCTGGCGCATATCCGTCTCGTCGATCAGGAGCGTGCCCGCCGTCGGCTCGAAAAAATTGACCATCAGCTTGACCATGGTGCTCTTGCCGGAACCGATACGCCCGACAATCGCCACCTTTTCCCCCGAAACAATATCCAGATTGATCTCCTGCAATACCGCGCGGTTGGTTCTGGGATAGGAAAACGTCATATCCCTGAACTGGAAATGCCCCTTGAGGACAGGCCGGTGCAAAAACTTCTTGTCACGCGGGCGCTCGATGGGCTGGCGCATCACACCGTCAAGGTTGTGGTAGGCCGATTTGGCTTGATGGTAGCGGTTGACCAGCGACGCCAGCTGCCCGATCGGCGCGATGGCGCGCGAACTGAGAATGATGCAGGCCATGAGGGCGCCCACCGTCAGATGCCTGTCCTGCACGATATACATGCCGACCAGCATGATAATCACGCCGGACAGCTGCTGGATGAACGACGAAAAATTCACGCTGAGGCCGGAATAAAAGCGCGACTGCTGGCCCGCCTCGGCTGATTTTGCCACATAATGGGCATAGCTCGCGCGCAGTAAACCCTCCCCGCCAACGCCCTTGATCATTTCGAGGTTGCCGAGCGTTTCGACGAGCAAACCATGCTTCTGTTCGCCGGTTTTCATCGCCTGATGCACTTTTCTCTGCACCGGCAGCTGCATCAGATACCCAGTCACCATCACCACCACATAAAAACCCAGCAGCAGTATGGCCAGCGACGGCCCGGCAATCATCCAGATCGCCGCGATAAACAGCAGCGAGAACGGAAAATCCACCAGACCCGTCATTGTCGCCGAATTGAAAAATTCACGCAGCGAGTCAAATTCCTTGAGGTTATTCGCGAAAGCGCCGGTGGACCCGGCACGCACGCCGAGGCGCATATCCAGCACCTGGTTAAAAAGTTTCTGCGCCAGAATGACATCCGAGCGCCGTCCGGCGACATCGATAAAATAGGCCCGGAGCGTGCGGATGATAAAGTCGAAAATGAAAATGGAGCCGGCGCCGATCGACAGCACCCAGCCCGTTTCGACTGCACTGTTCGGCAATACGCGGTCGTAAAAGTTCATGGTGAATATCGGGCTGGTCAGCGCGAACAGGTTGATGAGCAGCGCCGCCACCATCACCCGCGTGTAAATTCCGGTGCTTTCGAGGATATGGCTCCAGAACCAGTGGTTGTCAAGCGCCCCCGCCTCTGTCTCGTCGCTCTGATAATCCGGCTTGATAAAGATGCAATAGCCGGAATAATTCTTGAGAATATCCTTAAGGCTGACGATCTTTTCTTCCCGTGTTGCCGGATCCAGAATACGGTACTGGTTTTTATCGCCGCGCTGCAAAAGGATGACGGCTTTTTTGTCTTTGGTCACGGCAATGGTCGGCATGACTTCCGCCGGTATCTGGTCGAGCGCCCGCTTCACGATCCGCGCCTTGAATCCGGCGCGGTCAGCCGCCTGACAGAATAATTTCGGCGTCAGCCCTTCCTTGCCGACAGGAAGCCCCGCCAGCAACGCCGGCGCCGACCGCGTATGGCCGAAGTATCCGGTGATAAAGACCAGAGCTTCTAAAAGAAAATCTTTCGAAACCGGGGCGTTGACATTTTCTGTCGCCATATCAGCCTTTTTGTTTTTCGGCAGGCTTTGCATTCTCAAAGGCTCCGCGCAGCTGGCCCGTCACATTCAGCAACTCGAAGCGTGAAAGAAGCTGGCGATAATGGGCATCGGTGCGCGCGGCTCTGGCCTCAAACAATTTTGAATGCGCGCCGATCAGCTGCAGGTTGGTCTGCTTGCCGCCTTCAAACTGCGCCAGAAAATTCTTGAGGATTTTTTCACTGGCCTGCTCGCGCTCGATCAGCAGGGCAAGCTGCTGATCGACAATCTCCATCGATGTGTACTTCTGCCGCACGTCATGTTCGACCGTCCGCATCAGGCTTTGGCGCTTGGCATAGGCTTCCAGCTCCTGCTGCTGGAGCTTATCGATGCGGGCGAACTGTCCGCCGCCTATCGAAAAGTTCCAGCCCATCTTGAGCAAAATCTGGCCGCTGGCCAGCTCGCCGCCGACAACGTCGAGCTGATCCTTTTTGGTGTAAGACATCTCCGCATCGACATGCGGCAGCAAGCTGGATTTTTCCGCGTTGGTTTCCCTGTCCAGCGCGGCAACAGTGCTCCCCGCCGAAAGGATGTGCGCATTCTTGGTGCTCGCATACACCACGGCATCGTCAAGCGTCGCCGGAATCAGGGCGTTCCAGCTCGTTTCGCCGAATTCAAGTTTCGCTGCGGGCTTCTCGCCCACGACTTCGATATAATCCGCTTCCGCCTGACGGAATGACTCTTCGTAACCGAGCCTTGTATTCTTGGCCGCCGCCTGTATTTCATCCGCCTGCAAAAGCTCCGCCGCATCCGCAGCGCCTTCTTTGACCATCAAAGCAATATTCTTCTGGCGGGTCTCGATGTCGGTAAGATACTGGCTGGCAAGATCAAGAAGATCTCTGGTTCTCATCAGGTTAAGATGCGCACGGGCGGCACGCAGAGCAACATCCTCCGCCGTGCCGGTCAGGTCAT
>JAHFPI010000237.1 GCA_023266795.1 Rhodospirillales bacterium | reverse complement strand
GCCTCCGCCATATTCTTCAGGGCGGCGGCACGGTCTTTGCCGTGGGTGATGATTTTGGCAATCATCGGGTCGTAGTGAATGGAGATCACGTCGCCGTCACCATAGGGCGCTTCGCGCACGCCGGTATCCACTCTTGTGCAGTCGCTCTCCATCGGGAAACGCAAAAACTGTATCTGCCCCGCGCCGGGCAGGAAATCCTTTGACGGGTCTTCGGCATAAAGCCGCACCTCGAAAGCATGGCCGTTTATTTTAAGGTCCTTCTGCGCCAGCGGCAGCTTCGCGCCCTCCGCCACCCTGACCTGCCATTCGACCAGATCGAGGCCGGTGATCATCTCCGTGACCGGATGCTCGACCTGCAGCCGCGTGTTCATTTCCATGAAGTAAAAATTCTCTTTGGCATCGAGCAGAAATTCAACCGTTCCCGCGCCGACATAGTTGATCGCCTGCGCCGCCGCCACCGCCGCCGCGCCCATCTTCTCCCGCGTCGCTTGCGACAGGCCGGGCGCGGGCGCTTCTTCCAGCACCTTCTGGTGACGCCGCTGGATGGAGCAGTCGCGCTCGAACAGATAAACCGCGTTGCCGTGACTGTCGGCGAAAACCTGTATCTCCACATGGCGCGGATTGACGAGATATTTTTCAATCAGGATTTTTTCGTTGCCGAAAGAGGATTTCGCCTCGCGCTGCGCGCCGGACAACGCCTCGGCAAAGCCCTTGGCGTTCTCGACAATGCGCATCCCCTTCCCGCCGCCGCCGGCAGAAGCCTTGATGAGCACCGGAAAGCCGATTTTCTCCGCTTCCGCCAGCAGAAACTTTTCTTCCTGTTTGTCGCCGTGATAGCCCGGCACCAGCGGCACCTTCGCTTTTTCCATCAGCGCCTTGGCCTCGCTCTTGCCGCCCATCGCCAGAATGGCGGCAGCCGGCGGGCCGATAAAAACCAATCCCGCTTTTGCAATCGCTTCGGCGAAGCCCGCGTTCTCCGCCAGAAAACCGTAGCCGGGGTGAATAGCATCCGCGCCCGTCTGTTTCGCCGCCTCGATAATTTTCGGGATGCTCAGATAACTTTCGCGCGCCGCCGCCGGACCGATGCAGACCGACTCATCCGCCATCTGCACATGCAGTGCCTCCCGATCCGCTTCAGAATAAACCGCCACCGTCGCAATGCCGAGTCTCCGGCAGGTCTTCATCACGCGGCAGGCAATCTCCCCGCGATTGGCAATCAGGATTTTTTTTATGGGCACTAAATTCTCCTTCACAGCGTACAACTATAGGAGGAACAAGGAGATATATCAATCTGTATATTGACATATAATTATGGTTTTATTTCTTCAATTATTTGTTTGGAGAAATATACTTTTGTGAATAGACTTTTATACGACAGAAGAGACATTTGCTTAACGGTACCACCTATTCAAGGAGGCCTGCATGTCTGCACAGAAACCATCACCTTTATCCAAATACGACGGTAAAATTTCTCTTAGCGAAATATTCAACAAGGAAGTGACGCGCGCGTTGAAGGATTATCCGCATCTGCGCGGCAAATTCGCTTTCATCAACAACGCTGACGGCTCAAGGATTTATGACGTTGATCCGGAGCTCAGCGGTTTCCGTTCGCAGCGGGAGCTGGACCGTTACCTGAACGATCTCGCCGTGTTCAGCCGTGGGAAAGGCCCCCTCTCGACAAAAGATCCTGATGCGAACCTGAACGTCATTGCCTACTCGCCACTCCCGATGAGCCTTTTTACGCGCGGCGCTGATTCAGCCCAAAAAGAAGCGCTGGCTCTCTTCGACCACGAGTTGGGGCATCTGGTCGTGAAAGGCTCCATGGCCTCGCAGGATCCCTGCTACCGCGAATGCGCGGCAGACGTCTTCTCGATCATCCGCCACATGCAGCGCTATGACTCCAGCTCCGACATCGTCGGCATCATCGGCTGGCGGCGGGCGTTCGACTTCGTCATGTCCGGCAGGTCCGAGCATTTCACGACGCTCGCCATCGACGAACTGGAGCGGCTGAAGGACAAAATAGATTTCAAGGAAATGTCGCCCGAGCAGATCAAGAACCTTGCAATGCGCATCGCTCTCGCGCATACGCCGCATCCCGACATCTCGAACGGCGTCAGCCGGACCTTCGACCCCGTGCGCCAGACATTGCAGCAAACGCGCGGAAATCTGGAGCTGGCTATGCGCACGCTCGCCGAGATTACGCTCGACCATAAAGACGACTACCATGTTTTCAAAATCGGCAACGCGGTTCTGCAGTCATTCCTCGACGGCAAGATCTCCAATAATAAAGGCCCCATGCTGCTGACCGGCCCCTTCTGGGATGACGTCCGCCGCGATCTGAAGGAGCAGGCCGACAATCTCGCCAAAAACCATATTCTCATGGGGATGCCGATGCATGGCCAGCCGCTGCCGGAGCAGTCCGACACCAAGAAGCCCGCCTGGAAGAGCGTGCCGCCGCCTGCCGTCGTGGTGCCGCCGGTCGTGACGCCGCAGCAGCCTCCCGCAAACAACAACCCGCCTCCGCCCGCAGCGAACAATATCGCCGCCGCGCGGATGAGAATGGGATAAGGGAATAAAGGCTATACTTTCTTTCTCCAGCCGGGCTCGCTTTTATTGAGGAAAGCGGAAAGGCCTTCCTTGCCCTCGGCGGAGGCGCGGGCTT
>JAHFPI010000236.1 GCA_023266795.1 Rhodospirillales bacterium | reverse complement strand
ATCCGCCCTTGGCTTTCATGGCGTCGGAGTAGGGGAAGTCGGCCACGCTGCCGCGCGCCCTGCCGATGACTCCGGCAAGATTAGGCCCGATACGGTTGGGTTCGCCTTTGTTGAAGGTATGGCAGGAGCCGCAGATCTTGGAAATTTTTTCGCCCTGCGCGACGTCGGCTTTCGGCAGCAGGTCCTTGATGGATTCCGCTGTTGCCGGCGCGGCTGCGGCGGCTTCGCCGGATGCGGCGGCGGCCGTTACCTCGATCTTGTAGGCGTTCTCTTTCAGCGTTTCCGGCTTGACCAGTCTTTGCGAGATAAATCCCGTCAGCATGGCAACGATGCCTGCGACAAGGACGGCGGCGAGAATTTTATTCATTTCCATGTTCATGGGGAGGGAACCTTTTTCTTATTTTTACCTGAGATACTCTAGCCCTGTTTGCGGACGGAGGCAATCGGGTCCATCGGCTGGATGTCTATATCCCAGGGGAAGTAAATCCAGGTATCCTGACTGACCCAGGTGATATAGGTGTCGACCAGCGGTTCGCCGGCGGGCTTGGCATAGACGGTGGCCAGATGCGCCTTGGGGAGCATTTTGCGGATGACCTTGGCGGTGCTGCCGCTGTCGACCAGATCGTCGATGACCAGCCAGCCTTCGCCGCTGCCGACGGTCTTTTCATCAATGCCCTTGATGACTTTGGTCTGGTGCTGTTTCTGGTCGTCGTAGCTGGAAATGCCGATGGTTTCAACCAGCAGGATTTCCAGTTCCCGCGCCACGATCCCCGCCGGAATAAGGCCGCCGCGCGTGATGGCGATGATGCCTTTCCACTCGTCGCGCTTCTCGATCAGCCGCCAGGCGAGGGCCTTGCAGTCGCGGTGGAACTGGTCCCAGGAAACAAGAAAACGTTTTGGTGCGGGTGATTCAGCCATGAGTACCTCCGATAATTGTCCTATTTAACAGGCTAGCGCCGGATAGGCAAAAGAATACGATATTTATCCTTTTGATCCTCTCTGGAAAGTCCTCCTGCAATCTGCTAGATTCAACGGTATTACAAAGGGCAATCTTATGGATATTGGTTTTACAGGCAAGCGCGCTATCGTCTGCGGCGCGAGCAAGGGTATGGGGCGGGCGGCGGCGGTAGAGCTGGCAAGCCTTGGCGCCAGCGTTACGCTCATTGCGCGGCGGGCGGATGTGCTGGAGCAGGTGAGGGCGGGGCTGGACAAGTCCAGAGGCCAGAAACACTACGCGCTTGCGGCGGATTTTTTTGATGCGCCTGCGCTGAAGGAAAAAATTACCGCGCATGTCGCGGCACAGGGGCCTTTTCACATTCTGGTGAATATCGCGGGCGGCCCGCCGGCGGGGCCGGCGCATCAGGCGACAGTGACGGATTTCGAGCGGGTTTTCACCCAGCACCTCCTCGCCAGCCATATCCTGATGCAGGCGGTGGTCGAGGGCATGAAAGCCGAAAAATACGGTCGCATCATTAACGTGATCTCCACCTCCGTCAAGCAGCCGATCAAAGGTCTGGGTGTTTCCAACACCATTCGCGGCGCGGTTGCCAGCTGGGCAAAAACGCTGGCGGGGGAGCTGGGGCCTTTCGGCATTACCGTCAATAATATCCTGCCCGGCCCGATCGATACCGATCGCATGAAAGAAATTGTTGAAGGCAAAGCCAAAAAAACCGGCAGGAGTATCGAGGAAATTATCGCCCTTGAAAAAGCGGAAGTTCCCGCTGGCCGTTTTGGGAAACCGGAAGAAATAGCGCAGGCAATCGCTTTTCTGGCCAGCCCGGCCGCCGCTTATATCAACGGCATCTACCTGCCTGTGGACGGCGGCAGGACGGCCAGTCTGTAATGAAAAAAGGCCTGTAATGCAGAAAATTCTCAATTTCATTGGCGGCGCAATGCTGGAGCCTGTTTCCGGCGCGTATTTTGAAAATGAAGACCCGTCAACCGGCAAATCCTATTCTCTTGTGCCGGATTCGGATGAGAAAGATCTGGAGCTGGCGGTGGCCGCCGCGAAAAAAGCCTTTCTAGTCTGGCGCGATATGCCCGCCGCGCAACGTGCCGCAATTATGCACCGGCTGGCCGATCTCATCGAAAAAAATCAGGAGGAATTTATCCGTGCCGAAAGCGTGGATAACGGCAAGCCCCTGTCGCTCTGCCGCGCGGTGGATATTCCGCGCGCCATCGCCAACCTGCGCTTTTTTGCCGATGCGGGGAAAGATTTTCACGGCGATGTTTTTAAATCGGATAAAGCCGAAAGCTACACGCTGCGCCAGCCTTTCGGCGTTGTGGCGACAATTTCGCCGTGGAACCTGCCGTTGTTGCTGTTTACGTGGAAGCTGGCGCCGGCGCTGGCCAGCGGCAACTGCGTCATCGCCAAGCCGAGCGAAGTTACGCCGATGACGGCCTATATGCTGTCGGCGCTTGCCAATGAGGCGGGGTTTCCCGCAGGCGTGCTGAACATTTTGCATGGCAAGGGAGCGAAGATCGGTTCTGCCATCACGGCACATCCGGTCATCCCTGCTATTTCCTTCACCGGCGGCACCGTTACCGGAACGGAGATTTATACCACTGCCGCGCGGCAGCTTAAAAAAGTGTCGCTGGAACTTGGCGGCAAGAATCCGGCGATTGTCTTTGAAGACGCCGATTTCGAAGCCGCGCTCGAAGGCGCAAAAGCAGCCG
>JAHFPI010000062.1 GCA_023266795.1 Rhodospirillales bacterium | reverse complement strand
CCCCCTCGCCCACCTCTTTCGCGCCGAACGGCCCTTCGTTATCCACGCTGCCGCAGGGGACGATGTCAATCTCCGGCTGCTCGAAGGGTGACGGAATTTTATACTCCAGAAACCCGGTATTTTGCGTGGCGCCGGTTTTCGGGTCGTAATGCATCCCCTCCATCAGCGCCTGCCCCAGCCCCATATGGATTGAGCCCTGCAATTGCCCTTCGACCGCCAGCGGATTCAACACCCTGCCGCAATCATGGGCGCAGGTTACTTTGTCCACTTTGACAAAACCGGTTTCCGCATCCACCGTGACTTCGGTTATAAAGGCCGTGTAGCTGTAGGCAGGGCTGAGACCCGCCCCCGCGCCTTTATGCGCGCCGCCCATCTTCGGGGAGATATAAACGCCGCGACTTTGCGGCGCCCCCCGGAAATCCATGGCCTTCCGCGCGACATCGAGATAATTCGCGCTGCGCCCGTCGGGGGCGATGATGCTTTCACCCTTGAACGTAAAGCCATCGTCAATAACCGGATTCGGCCCCAGATAGTCGCTGTCAAAGTCCGGTTTATTTTCGCCCTGCCGGAAAAAGTTTTCAGACGCAGCGGGCGTTGAATACACAGGTGCGTTGATCTCCAGTAACTGACACGCCGTCGCGACCAACTGCCGGCGCAGGCTGATCGCCGCATTGCGCGCCGCGTTGCCGGCCATAAACGTCACCCGCGAGCTGTAGCTGCCGTTATCAATCGGGCACAGGCGCGTATCCGCCACGATGACCTTGATCATCGGCAAGGGAAGCCCCAGCACCTCCGCCGCCATCTGCGCCAGCATCGTATCGCTGCCCTGACCGATGTCGGATGCGCCGGAATACAAGGTCACGCCGCCGTCATAATCAACCGTGAGCCGGACTGTCGATTGCGGCATGTCGTTCCAGTGGATCGGCAAGGCGCTGCCGCTGATAAAGAACCCGCAGGCCACGCCGATGCCCTTCCCGAACGGCAATTTGCTGAATTTACCGCGCCAGCCGGACTTGTCCATGGCGTTGCGCAGTCCCTTTTCAATACCGACGGAAGTGATGCGGAACCCGTTCGCGGTCAGGCTGTTTTCCTTGTGGAAAAACCGCAGACGCGTTTCGCAGGGATCCAGTTCCAGCTTCCGGCAGGCCTCGTCCAGCAGGGTTTCGCTGGCAAAGCGCGGATTGACGCCGCCATGACCGCGCATCGCCCCGCACATCGGCTTGTTGGTATAGACCCGGTCGCAGTGGAAGGCGAAATTCGGCAGGGAATAAGGCCCCGTCAGCAGGACGCCGTTATAATAGGTTGTCACGACCCCGAAGCTGCCATAGGCGCCGCCGTCGATCAGCATTTTTCCGTCCAGCGCGGTAATGCCTTTCTCCCGGTGCAGCCCGAGCTTCATGTTGAGCCGCGTCGGGTGCCGCCCGTGATGGCTGAAGAAAACCTCTTCGCGCTCGAAGGCCAGACGGATATTCCGTCCCGTCGCCAGCGCCGCCCTGACGGCGATCATCTCATGCGGGAAGGGATCGCTTTTTCCACCGAACCCGCCGCCGAGCTTCGGCTTGACGACGCGCAGGCGGTGCAGGGGAATCTCCAGCACCTCCGAAATCGCAAGGTGCAGGTAATGAGGCACCTGCGTCGCGGAATAGACGGTCAGGTTGTCGCCGTCCCACTCCACCTGTGTCGCATGCGGCTCGGTAAAGGCGTGCGTGATGGACTGGAAATCAAAAGTCCCCTCCGCCACGGTTTCCGCCTGGCTGAAACCTTCCTCCACGCTGCCAAAAGACTGGTCCGCCGTTTTGTGCCGGTTGTTGGTTTTTTTTAGTTCGGGATGGATGGGGCTGTCGGTATCCCGCAACGCCTCTTTCGCATTCAGCACCGCTTTGGTGAGCTCGTATTCGACGCGGATTTTTTTCAGGGCCTGAACCGCCGCCGCTTCCGTTTCCGCCGCGACCGCCGCGACGGGCTCCCCGACATAGCGCACGCGCTCCCTTGCCATGGCCGGTTCGTCCTTGCTGATGGGCAGCACGCCGAAGGTATGTTTAAAATCCCTGCTCGTGATGACCGCTTTTACGCCGGGGAATGATTCAGCACCGCTGATATCAAGCTTTTTGATGTTGGCGCTGGCATGGGGGGAGCGCAGGATTTTAACGACCAGCGGATTGGCAAGGCGGATATCGTCCGTATATTTCGCGCGTCCCGTCACTTTATCGACTGAGTCGATCAGCGGTGTCGCTTTGCCAATGATCTGGAAGCTCATGCGCCGCCTCCGCCATTTTTCGCAGCAGCGGCTTCAATCGCCTCTTCTATCTTGGTATACCCCGTGCAGCGGCAGATTGTCCCTGAAACGCACTCCTTGATTTCTTTCCGGCAGGGTTTGGGGTTATTTTCCAGCAGCGAAACGGCGTTTAAAATCATCGCGGGCGTACAATAGCCGCATTGCAGCGCGCCATGCTCGACGAAGGCTTCCTGCACCGGATGAAGTTTTGCGCCGTCGGCAATCCCTTCTATGGTGGTGATTTCTTTTTTTTCCATGTCGGCCGCCAGCGTCAGGCAGGAAAGAAGGGGCTGCCCGTCTACCAGCACCGTGCAGCAACCGCATTCGCCGAGATCGCAGCCTTTTTTGGTGCCGGTCAGGTTCAGTTCTTCCCTGATGTAATCCACCAGCGTGGTCGACGGCGGCACGGCGCGGCTGTGTTTTTGCCCGTTGATCGACAATGTGATGACGCGCATCAATTCGCCTCCCGCCGTATGAGTGTGGCAATCCCCTGCCCGTGCCCGACGCACATCGAGACGATGCCCAGCTCCTTGTCCTGCGCCTCCATGTTATTCAGCAGCGACGCCACAAGGCGCGTGCCGGTGCAGCCCAGCGGGTGTCCCAGGGCAATGGCGCCACCGGAGGGGTTGACTTTGTCCATGGGGAGCCCCAGCTCGCGGATGCAGGCAATGGACTGGCTGGCGAAAGCTTCGTTGATCTCGAACAGGTCTATATCGTTCGCCGCCAGCTTGTTTTTTGCCAGCAATTTGCGGATGGCGGGAACGGGCCCCAACCCCATCGTGCAGGGATCGACCCCGACCACGGAAAAACCCAGCACCCGCGCCCGTTTTTTCAGCCCGCGTTCGGCAACGGTCTGCGCATTGCAGACCAGCGCCAGACTTGCCCCGTCGCCGAGGGACGAGCTGTTGCCCGCCGTCACCGTGCCGTTTTCTTTAAAAGCGGGCTCCAAAGCGCCGAGCGCGTCAAGGGAGGAATCCCCCCGGGGACTTTGGTCTTTTTTGTCGTCGATGATCTCCCTGGAAAAATGCCCCGACTGCTGCGCCGCCACCGCGCGGTTGTGACTTTGCAACGCGAATTCATCTTGCTGCCGCCGGCTGATGCCGAAATCCGCCGCCACTTTTTCCGCCGTCAGGCCCATATTGTTGAACGGGAACGGATAACGCGCCAGCAGTCCGGCATTGTAATCCAGCGCCGCCTGCATCGGCACATGGTGCATATGCTCGACGCCGCCCGCCAGTATCGCCCCGGCATTGCCCAAAGCGACGCTCTGCACGGCGAAATTAAACGCCTGCAGGCTGGAAGCGCAGAGCCGGTTGATCGTAACTCCCGGAATGGTTTCGGGATAACCGGCGAGCAGCGACGCCAGACGGGCGATGTTTTTTCCCTGTTCCAGATGCTGGCCGACGCAGCCGAGGTAAATGTCTTCGACAAACGCCGGATCAATCACGTTTTTGGCAAAAAAGCGCAGCAGTTCCGCCATCAGTTCGTCGGCGCGGATATCCTTGAAGATCCCCTTGTCCTTGTGGGATCTCCCCAGTGCCGTTCTTTTCGCTTCAACGATATAGGCGTCCATATTCATTTCTCTTACAACGAAAGTAATCCGCAGCTTTTGCCGCCGTCGACATGCAGCACCTGCCCCGTAATAAAGCGCGCGCGTTCCGATGCCAGAAAAGCGACCGCCGCCGCAATATCCTCCACCGTGCCCATCTGTCCGGTAGGCTGCATCCGCAATAGCCGTTCCTTGGCTTTGTCGGGGAGTTTCTGCGTCATCGGCGTATCGATCAGTCCCGGCGCCACGGCGTTCACATTGATCTGGTCCCGCGCCAGTTCCAGCGCCAGCGTGCGGGTCAGGCTGACCAGCCCGCCCTTGCTGGCGGAATAATTCGCCTGACCGATATTGCCGAGCCACGACCGCGAGGCGATATTCACGATCCGCCCGCGCTTTTGTTCTTTCATGGCGGGCACGACGGACTTGCAGCACAGGAAGGCGCCCTTGAGATTGACGTCAAGCACGGCATCCCATTCCGCTTCGGATATATTCAGCAAGAAATTATCCCGGATAATGCCGGCGTTGTTGACCAAAACGTCAATCCGTCCCCTGCCCGACAAAATATCGCCGGTCATTTTTTGTAGGAAAGCCGCATCCAGTATATCGCCGCTGAACGCCTGCGCCTTCAAGCCGTCGCGTTTCAGCGCCTCTGCGGCATGTTTGACGGCGTCTGCGTTGACGTCAATCAGGGCGACATGGTAACCGCCCTGCGCGAGCTCCCGCGCAATGGCGGCGCCAATGCCCTGTCCTGCGCCGGTAACAATGGCAACTTCAGTGCCCATTATATTCTCTCCACCACCATGGCGATGCCCTGCCCGCCGCCGATACATGCGGAAGCCACGCCGAGCTTCCCGCCCGTTTCCTTCAGCGACCGCAGAACCGTCGTGACCAGCCGCAGTCCTGTCGCGCCCAGCGGATGACCGATGGCGACCGCGCCGCCGTTGATATTGAGCTTGTTTTCATCAAGGCCCAATGCTCTGGCGACACCGAGGCATTGCGCGCCGAAAGCTTCGTTGATTTCAAAACAGTCGATGTCGTTTTTCGTCAGGTTCAGGGCTTTCAGCACCGCCTCAATCGCGGGCACGGGGCCGATGCCCATGATGTCGGGCGCGACGCCAACGGAAGCAACGGCGCGGATTTTGCCGATGGGCTTCATGCCCTTGGCCTTGGCATAGTCTTCGCTGGCAATCAGCACCGAACAGGCACCGTCCACGATGCCAGAGGCGTTGCCCGCCGTGCTGGGGCCGTCTTTGCTGAACACACAGGGAAGCGTCGCCAGTTTTTCCAGAGACGTCTGGCGCGGATGTTCGTCCTGCATAATGTCATTGGCCGCGTTAATACGCACTTTTCTGGGCTTAAGGCCGGCTTGCTCTATAACGCCCTTGGCCACCGGAGTGATCTCGCCGTTAAAAAATCCGCGCTTCATCGCCGCCGCGTAGCGCTCCTGCGAGCGCATGGCGAAGACGTCGACTTCGGCCCTGGTCAGGCTGTATTTCTTCGCCACATTATCCGCCGTCGCCCCCATGGGAACGGCCGCCGTATCGTCCAGCGCTTCCCAGAGCATGTCGAGAAATTCCGGCTTTCCGAGGTTAAACCCCTGACGCGCGCCGAAGGAGACCAGCGGAAAGCGGCTCATCGTATCCGTACCGCAGCCCAGCACCAGTTTAGCTTTTCCAAGCGCGATCTGCTCCGCCGCCTGACCGATCACCTCTATGCCGGAACCGCAGATGCGCTGCACCAGAACGGCCGGCGTTTCCAGCGGCGCGCCGGCATAAAGCCCGATATGGCGCGGCAGGAAAAAGGCATCGGCGCTGGCCTGACCGATATTCGCGACGACAACCTGATCCACATCTGAAGCGGGGACGCCGGTCTCTTTCAGGACGGCGCGGGAAGCTATAATGCCGAGATCCGTGGGCGAAACGGTGGACAGGCCGCCCATGAACTTGCCGAACGGCGTGCGCTTTCCGCCAAGAATGCACACGCCCTCGAATACGGCGCCAACGCCGCCTGCCGTATGAAATCCTTTTGCACTGGCTGTCATTTTTATCTCCTTCTATGCCCCGGCGAATACGGGGCGTTCACGTTTCAGCACGCTTTGCAGGCCGCGTCTTGCGTCCTCGGTGGAAAATATCCATTCCAGCGAATCCAGCTCCAGTCTCAGGGCGGCGTCAAGTCCCAGCGACTCCCCCATATCTATCAGCGTCATCGCTTTTTTAAGGGCCAGCGGCGCTTTGGATTTCAGGGACTTTTCGTGTTGCCTGAAAAATTCCGATTGCATGATTTCCGGCGTCATATCCCCCGCAAAAGTCGAGAATTGCTGCTCCGGCAGGTCATTGGCGCATTTGCACGATGTCAGCTTGACGGCCTCCAGTTCATCCGGCTGCCGGACGCGGTCGATGACGACATCAATGACGCCGTAGCTTTTTGCCGTTCCGGCATTGATCATTTTGCCGGTGGCGATCAGGAATTTCGCCAGCCCCTTGCCGAGCAGGCGCGGGGCGCGCTGCGTGCCGCCCAGCCCCGGATAAATCCCGATCCCCGTCTCCGGAAAAGCAATGACCGTGCGCTCCGTGCCGATGCGGTGATTGCAAGCCAGCGCGAGCTCCAGCCCGCCGCCCAGCGTAAGGCCGTCGAGGTAGGCGATAGTTGTTTTTTTGCTTGCCGCGATGCGGTTAAAAACGCTTTGCCCGAACGCGGTGAAGTCATAAATCCGGTCGAGGCGTTTCTGCGCGATATTATCGAGGAAAAACTTGATGTCCGCGCCCGCCACAAATGCCTTGCCTGTGCCGAGGAAGAATATTTTTTTAATGGCAGGATTCGCATCCAACTCAGAAAATTTTTGCAGCAATTGCGCCATGACCTCCTCGTTGAGAGCGTTCATGGCGTCGGGGCGGTTGAATTCGATAAACCCCGCCGTGCCGGAAATGCGGCTGGCCACATGTTCAAGGGGAATCTTGCCAGCGGCTTTTTCCAGTAAGGCGGGCATAGGCAGGTTCCATTTGCCGAACAGGGCCGCCGTTATCCGTTTTGCTTCCTTAATGCCGAGGGCATTAATCATCTCGAACGGCCCCATCGCCCAGCGCAGCCCCACCCGCGCGCCGAGATCGGTCGCCGTCGGCGTGGCCACGCCCTCGCTTGCCATTTGCGCCGCAACGCCCAGAGAGGCTGCCAACAGGCGGTCTTTTATTTTCACCTTGTCATTTTTTTCGCCGGAAGACGCCCCCATATCCCAGGGCTTGCCTGCCGCCGTCTGCTTTTTCAACAGTTCCGCCGGACTGTAGAAAGCGCCGAATTTTTTGGCCAGCCCTTCCGCCGCATGGCAGGCGATCGGCACGCCGGTCGCATTCATCAGCGCAAACGGCCCCATGCCGATGTTGAAAACATCCCGCGCCACTTCATCGATAAAGGCCGGTGTGCCTGCTTTTTCTTCATACAGCCGCACGGCCTCGTTCAGCCACGGGACAAAGAAACGGTTCACCGCGAAGCCCGCCGCGTCCTTCACCACGATAGGCAGCTTGTCGTAATGGCGGTAAAAATCCTCCAGATGCGCGATCAGCGCCGGATCTGTTTTCTCGCCCCGCACCAGTTCGACTAATTTATTTTTTGCCGCGTGATAGAAATAATGCACCCCGACAAACCGCTCCGGTTTTTGCAGGGTCGCCGCCAGATCGGAAACCGAAAACGAGGACGTGTTGGTCGCCAGAATGCATTCCGGCGATACATGCCTCTCCAGTTCGCCGAACAATTTCTTTTTAACGTCAAAATCTTCGAATACCGCTTCCACGACAAGGCCGCAACCCTTTAAATCTTTCATTTCCGTGGAGACTGAAAGCCTTTCGAGAATTTTCTCTTTTTCGCCCTCGTGGATGACGCGCCGCTTTTCCGCCTCTTCAAGGCTTTTGGCGATAATCGCCTTGCCGCGCTCCACATATTCCGGCTTGACGTCAAGCAGCGTCACATCCAGCCCCTTCATGACAAAATGCTGGGCGATGGCGGCGCCCATCGTTCCGGCGCCGATGACGCCTATTTTTTGCGGCAGAGCGTTTTTCATTAAGCAGCCTCCCTTATTGTACCGCGCGATACGTAGCTGTTGAGGATCACGGTTCTTTCCAGATTTTTAACGAAGTAGTAGGTGGTCTGGATGACCGGCGCTTCGATGCCCAGTTTTTCGGCCATGCGGAAAAGCTGCCCGCAATGAGCCTCGTTTTCCGTCATGCGGCCATTTTCAATGTCCACCAGTATCGAGGGCTTGTGGTTGCCGCCGCGCGACAGGTAATCCAGCGCCGTTTTCAGGTAGGACTCTCCCAGCGCATAGCCGGCGGCTTTGGCCACTACGATGCTTTCCCGGATGAATTCCGTGATCAGGCGCAGCATCTCCGCATCCTCCATCGCCTCCCCCATCGTCATGTGCGTCAGGGCGCAGACGGAGCCCAGCGAGGAATTGAGGATCGCCTTCTTGAACGCCTCTTCCTTATAGTTTTTAACCAGTTTCACCTTCAGGCCGGCGCGGTTCAGGTCGTCGCTGATCCGGCGGTCGATGCCGTTCATATTTTCCTTTTCGGACAGGAAATGCTCGAAACTCCAGACAGCGTGGACTTCCGTCCGGCTGGTGAAATTCACGCCGAAGTTAAGCACCATGCGCAGCGCCCTGTCGGGGCCGAACACCTCCGCGATCTGCTCTTCCACCTCGATGCCGTTCTGGCAGGAGACAAACACGGTTTTTGCGCCGGGGTTATACGCTTTGATCTGGCGCAGGATTTCTTTTGAATAGCAGCTCTTGGCGCACATCAGGATCACGTCGGGCGCCGACCTGACAAACGGTTCCATGCTCGCAAAAACATCCGTCAGCTGCGTTTCCGCTCGCAGCACGCCGGAGATCACCAGCTTGTGTTTCAGCAGGTACTCGACCTTGTAGACGTCCTGATCCATCACGGAGACTTTATGCCCGGCCTGCGCCAGATGGGCGGCAAACACGGCGCCCACGGGGCCGCAGCCAACGATTCCGTAATGCATTTTCCTATCCTTCCGTTTTCATGAGATACCCGTTTGGAGGAAGCTCCCCTTTTCCGGTCTCCAGATAATCAATGTAGGCCTTGTAGATTTTCTCGATATTGCGCGGAATGAGCTTGAAGGAGGGCGTCAGCTCGTTGTTTTCGATGCTGAGCTCCTTATTTATAAGTACCGCTTTATCAATCCGCATGAATTTGGTCAGGCTGCTCTGGTTGATCTCCCGCAGGCAATCCTGCATGCAGCGCGACAGGGTTTCCGGACAATTCGGGCAGGCGCACGCCGCTTTGTCGAGGCTGCTGACGCTTTTGGCGGCAAGAAGCTCATAGTTGGGAAACAGCAGCGCCATGGGCGCGCGCTGCCCCTTGCCGAACACATAGGCATACTTTATGAATTTGCAGCGCTTGCTGACGCTTTCCTCGATGCCGGTCGGAAAGACCTTTTCGCCGTTATCGAGCTTGAAGATCCGGTCTTTGCGGGAAAGAATCCTCAAGCCCGCATCCGTAATATTTCCGATATCGCCGGTATGGAACCAGCCGTCTTCATCCTTGACCGCCGCCGTCGCTTCCGGCTGTTTATAATACCCCCGCATGACATTGGGGCCGCGTACCAGAATTTCGTCTTCCGCGCCCAGCTTCACCTCAACCTCGGGAATCGGGAACCCCACCACGCCGGGGCTCCGCTCAAGGAAGAAATCCGTGAGCGTGCAGCAGGGGGCCGTTTCCGTCAGCCCCCAGCCTTCCACGACCGGGACATTCTTGGATTTGAATATGTCCGATATGCTCAGCGGCAGCGGGGCGGCGGCGGTGAACACGAATTTCAGCTCCGGATGGAAGAAAGTGTGTTCAATCTCTTCGGAGCCCAGCACCCGCCCGATAATCTCCTGATAGACCTTCGGCACGCTGAAATAAACGTGTGGCTTCACTTCCGCGAAATTCGCCAGCAGCGCGTCCACGTTCTTGCCCGCCGAATCGTCGATGGCAAGGCAGCCGCCGGAATGCAGGGCGAAAAAGCGCTCGAACAGCCCGCCGAAACTGTGGTGCCAGGGCAGATAACACAGGAAGCGCATACCCGGTTTAATATTCCACAGGAGCTCCAGCGCTTTTTGCTGCGAGAGG
>JAHFPI010000235.1 GCA_023266795.1 Rhodospirillales bacterium | reverse complement strand
GATACCTTCCGTATTGTTCACCAGTATTTTTGCCTGATCGACTGGCAGGGCGCGTGGCAGCTTGCGCGGCAGCTTCGGCGTGCGCACGCTGTTGATGGAGGGATTGTGCAGGAAGCCCTGCTTGTCGAGCCATTTGAGAAAGCTGCGGATGCTGGAGAGCTGGCGGGCGCGGGTTGCGTTGCCGGCGCCCTCGACGACACGTTTGGTCAGCCAGCTCCTGAAATCCTTCAGCGATGTGCCGCCGAGGTCGTTCATGGACGGCGGCCTGCCGAGATGCTGCGTCAGGAATTCGAAGAAATAGAGAATATCCTGCGTATAGGCGCGGAGCGTGTGCCGTGAGAAATATTTTTCATGTTGCAGGTATTCGGCCCATGCATGAAACCGCTCCGCCAGATCGGCGGCGGCGGAGGGGGAGACGATGTCTACGCCTGAACGTCCAGCCATATGCGGAAACAGCGTTCGACGACCTGCGCCAGAAAGCCGATCTGGTCGACCGCCTGATTGGGCTGGAAGGCCTCCGGATCGCGCGAGCCGAAGGCGATGATGCCGGCGGGGGTGTTCTGGCTGATTTCAAGCCACACCAGCGCATGGCTTTTGACCAGCCCGGCGCCGGGGCCGAAAAGCTCTTCATGGCCGTTGATGTTGTTCTGGAGCAGGGCGTCGCCGGTGCTGAGCCATTTCTTGACCGTTCCCGCCCGCGCGAAGCGGATGCCCGCCTGATTGATAAACGGGATTTCCTTGGAGGTGGACTCGATAATCAGGTTTACGGTATCGACGTCGAGCAGTACCGGCAGGTCCTGCGTCACCGTCTCGATAAATTCCTCGAAGCTTTCCGCTTCCAGCACGACCAGCACCGCCGTCTGGATGCGGCTCTGGTTGTTCATATTGGCGCGGACGTTTTCGATGAGTTCCTTCTGCACGCGCTGGGCATGGGATTTGTCGTTTTTGAGCTTTTCCAGCAGCACCTGCTGGAAATCGACCACGCCCTTGCCCTGCTGCGCGCCGGGGAGCGCATCGGGGTGAGCGTTGAAAAAATCCGGATTGGCCTTTAGGTAGGCCAGAACGCCGGCGTCATCGAGATCTTTCGGGGCTTTTGCCATGGCAGATTCTTTCGTCATGTTATGCCGCGTCCAGAATGGTTTGGCCGGTTTTCTTCCAGTCGGCCACGAAGGCTGCGAGGCCCTTGTCGGTCAGCGGATGGGCGTAAAGCTGGCGGATGACCTTGGGCGGGATGGTGGCCACGTGCGCGCCCATCTTGGCGGCTTCAACAAGGTGTACCGGATGGCGGACGGAAGCGACCAGTACTTCGGTCTTGAAGGTGGTCGGGTATTGTTTGTAAATTTCAACGATGTCGCGGATCAGTTGCATACCGTCCTGCCCAATATCATCCAGACGGCCAACAAAGGGGGAGATAAATTTTGCGCCTGCTTTGGCGGCGAGGATCGCCTGCGCGGCCGAGAAGCACAGCGTCACGTTGACCATCGTGCCGTTATCGCTGAGAACTTTGCAGACTTTCAGCCCGTCGGGGGTCAGCGGCACCTTGACGGCGACGTTTTTGGCGATCTTGGCGAGGAATTGTCCTTCCTTCAGCATGGTTGCATAGTCCGTGGCGGCCACTTCGGCGCTGACGGGGCCCTTGACCACCTTGCAGATTTCCGCGATCAGGGGGACGAATTTTTTGCCGGATTGGGCAATTAACGAGGGGTTTGTGGTCACCCCGTCCAGCAGGCCGGTAGAGGCTAAGTCCTTGATTTCCTCCAGATCTGCGGTATCGACAAAGAATTTCATAACCGTCTCCCTTTCTTTAAAGCCTGTATTAGTGTACTCAATGGATATGCAGCAATCCAGTCTTTTACTACCTGATATTACGCCTAGAGCGCAAGTGCTGGCACCATACCCGCTGGCGCGGGCGTATGATTATCGTATCCCGGACGGGCTGGCGTTATCCCCCGGAGATTATGTAAGGGTGCCTCTGGGAAAGAAGGAGACGCCCGGCGTGGTCTGGGCGCTGGGCGGCGACGGGAACCTTGACCCGGCCAAAATCAAATACATCCAGCAGAAATATACCTGCCCGCCGATGCCGGAGGTGCAGCGCCAGTTTATCGAGTGGGTGGCGCGTTACACCATGTCTGATATGGGCACCGTCCTTAAGATGAGCCTGAGCGTGCCGGAGGCTTTGCAGGTGCCCAAAACGACGCAGGCCTATACGCTGCCTGCCAAAATGCCGAAAAAACTCTCATCACATCGTAAAAAGGTTCTGGAGCTGCTGGCCGACGGTGTGCCGCGCCGTGCAGTGGATATTGCGCGGCAGGTCGGTTGCAGCACGACGATCATCCGCGCCATGGCGGCGGCGGGGCAGCTTCAGGTCGCGCCCCTGTCAACGCCCGCACCTTGCCAGATAGAGCAGGTACGCGCCAACACGCTGGTGTTCTCCGTTCCTCAGCAGGAGGTGGCGACGGCGCTGATGCAGCAGGTGGCAACAAAAACATACAGCGCGACGCTGCTTGACGGCGTGACCGGCGCGGGTAAAACGGAAGTTTATTTCGAGGCGGTCGCCGAGGCCTTGCGGCAGGGACGGCAGGTTTTGATTTTGCTGCCGGAGATTTCGCTGTCCGCCCAGTTTCTGGAGAGGTTCGAGCGGCGCTTTGGCATCCAGCCCGCGTTGTGGCATTCCGAAGTG
>JAHFPI010000234.1 GCA_023266795.1 Rhodospirillales bacterium | reverse complement strand
TTCCTCGACCAGAACCTGCCACTCCCGCTCGTAATCACCGGACTCGGCATGAAACAGCCAGCCCTGAATGTTTTCACCCGCCGGGCATCCGGCATTGCAGGGCGGCAAACGGTCGACATAAACCGGACGCGATGTGCGCCAGCTGCCCGTGTGGTTGACCAGTGATGATCCGGGATCGAGCGTGGTGGCGAAAGGTTTTTTCATGGTTGTTCATCCTCTCCGAGAAGATCGTACTTTTCAATGTTGGCATCCGCTATTTCCTGTAGTCTGGCAATCGCGTCCGTATTGGGGTGCTTGCCGAACAGGTGGGCAAAGCGTTTCTGTAGCTTCAGGTATTCCTCCACCGGCTGCTTTTTGCGGATCTTCAGGACGGAGGTGACGTTCCCCCTCTCCGCCTCGAATACCGGGAACATGCCTGTCTCCTTGGCCAGACGCGCGACGCGGATCGTGTCGCACGGCTCCGTTCCCCACCCCAGCGGGCAGGGGACGAGGATATGGATGTACCGCGCCCCATGCATACCCATCGCGCGTTTCACTTTTGCCTCCAGATCGTGCAGATCCGCCACCGTCGTCGTGGCCACGTAAGGGATGCCGTGCGCCATCGCGATCGCCGGCAAAAACTTGCCCTGACCGAACACGTTGCCCGGCTCCGGCCCGACCGCCATCGTCGTCGCCGTGCGCGCTGCCGGCGGCGTTCCCGACGAGCGCTGGACGCCGGTATTCATGTAAGCCTGATTGTCGTAGCAGATGTAAAGCACGTCGTCGTTGCGCTCGAACATTCCGGACAGGCAGCCGAAGCCGATGTCCATTGTCCCGCCGTCGCCGGCCTGCGCGATCACGCGGATAGCAGTTTTCCCCTTGACCTCCAGCGCCGCCGCCATCCCCGCCGCCACCGCCGCCGTATTGCCGAACAGGGAGTGCAGCGAAGGGATGCGCCACGCCGTTTCAGGGTGCATCGTGGCGTAGGCCGTCGGGCAGCCGGTGGGATTGGCGACGATAAGCTGGCCGTTGACAGCGGCCATCGCGGCGTCGATGGCATAGCGTTGACCAAGCGCTTCCGTACACCCCTGACAGGCGCGGTGGCCGGAATCCAGCGAGTTGGTCCGGTTCGGGTCGGACTGAATACTGCACTCGTCAGACGGCAGAAGCCGGTTGCCGACGGTGAATGTGCCGGTCTGGTAAAACTTTTTTGGCTGGTAAGTCATGACATTCCCCCTTAGCTCTTGCGCTTTGCGGCGGCGATCTTGTCGCGTGGAATGGCCGCTGCCGGCGCAGCGGTAGGCCCACCCGTTTTTTCATCCGCCAGCTGCCTGTTGACCACATCCCACTTCAGGTCGAGGAATGTTGTTTCCTCCAGTTCGTTCTTTTCGGCCTTTAGAAACAGGCCGCGCAGGGAATTCTTGGTGATCGTGCGTCCGCCGAGCCCTATGATCACCGTATACCGCTTGAGAGGCAGGACGGAAAGGGCCAGATTGACATCGGCGGCCATAATGCCGCTCAGCCCCACGGAGAGACTCTTGTCCAGTATCACGACACGCTTGGCATTGCGCAAAGCCTCGCGCACCTGCGCCGCAGGGAAAGGACGGAAACTGACGATGCCCAGCACGCCGATCTTGTGGCCGACATCGCGCATCTCGTCGACCGTATCCTTGGCGGTGCCGAGTACAGAGCCCATGGCGACGATGACGGTTTCAGCATCCTCGAGACGGTAGGCCCGCGTCAGCCCCCCCGCGTCACGCCCGAAAACTGTTTTGAATTCTGCGGCCAGTTGCGGAATACGTTCCAGCGCCCGCAGTTGTCTGGCGTGTTCGAGATATTTCACTTCCATATAGGCTTCCGGCCCTACCACAACTCCCATGGAAACGGGCGCGGCGGGGTCCATGAGCAGAGCCGGCTTAAAAGGCGGCAGGTAGGAATCGACTTGCGCCTGACTTGGCATATCCACGCGCTCGTAAGCATGGGTGAGAATGAATCCATCCATACTGACCATGATCGGCACGGAAAGCTCTTCGGCGAGGCGGAAAGCGATAATATGCAGATCAATAGCCTCCTGATTGTCCTCGGCGAAAAACTGCATCCAGCCGGAGGCGCTTTGGGACAAGGCATCGGAATGATCGTTCCAGATGCTGACGGGGGCGCCAAGCGCGCGATTGGCCACGGTCATGACGATCGGCAGGCAGAGGCCGGAAGCGTTAAACATCGCTTCGACCATGTACAGCAGCCCCTGCGCGGCGGTTGCCGTGTAGGCGCGGGCGCCGGTGGCAGAAGCGCCGATGGCGACGGACAACGCAGCAAACTCGGACTCAACGTTGATAAACTTGCAGGGTTTGAGATCCCCTTTCTTGACCATCTCGCCAAGATCCTCAACGATATGGGTCTGGGGCGTGATGGGATAAGCGCAGATCACTTCCGGACGGCAGAGAGCTACAGCCTCAGCAACAGCATGGGAACCTTCAATCTGTTTAAGCATGGCGCGCTGCCCCCTTTGCTGTTTTTTCCATCACCGCTTTGACGATTTCATAAGCCTCTTTAGCGGCGGCGATATTGCCTTCCGCGACCTTGCCGGAGAACTTCCTGTTGATCGCCTTGATCACAGACTCAAGTTTGATAACCCCGGACAGGGCCGCAAACCCCGCCAGCAGCGGCACGTTCGGCGCCAGACGCCCGACGTGACGGAGCGACAGCTCGTTGGCCGGTACGGCGCAGATA
>JAHFPI010000061.1:4836-10117 GCA_023266795.1 Rhodospirillales bacterium | reverse complement strand
GTTTTTCGCAGGAACACGTCAACAAACACAGATCAAAGGGGTCAGAGTAACTTGAAATAGTCATCTCCTGTTCCCCTCCATATCAATCACCATGCCGTCATAGGCCGGTTGGATGTGCGGGGGGAGTTCGGCGCATAGCGTGTGGTAATCCATGTGGGTGGTGAGGACGGTGAGGTAGGTCATTTTCGGCTTGAGGATCTCCACCCATTTTTTAATCCGCTGGATATTGGCGTGGGTCAGGATGGCTTCCTTCTCGTAGGCCGCCGCGTCGACGATCCATGTTTCAATGCCATGCAGCGCCGCCAGCGACTGCGCGTTCAGGTCCGCCACATCGACGCTGTAGGCCAGCTTGCCGAAGCGGAAGCCGAGGGATTGGCAGGTCTTGTGATCCTGTTCGAAGCTTTCAATATCAATGTCGCCGATGCGGAATTTCTGATAGTTGCCGATGGGGTTTTTCTTGAGGAACTCGACATAGATGCCGTCCGCCTTCGGCCTGAAAAGATACGGCCAGCGGCGGTCCATTTCCTCCAGCGTCTCTGAATTGCTGTAAATATCGATCAGCTTGTTGCTGTGATAGGAAATCACCTTCAGGTCATCGACGCCGTTCACATGGTCCGAATGGGCGTGACTGATCAGCACGCCGTCCATTTTCTTGAGATTCAGGCGGTTGAGGTGCGTGCGCAGGTCAACCGTCGTATCCACCAGCACATCCGTCGTTTCCGACTGCACGAGGATGGAGGCGCGGGTGCGGTGGTTTTTGGGTTCGTCCGGATCGCACTTGCCCCAGAACCCGCCTCCCGCCGGCGTTCCCAGCGACGCCCCGCAGCCGAGGATGGTGACTTTCATGCTGCACCCGCGCCCGCGCCATGCCCGCGCAGGCGGGCATCCGGCACGCGGCAGAGCCGCCATTTATGAAGATGCCAGACCCCCGCCTGCGCGGGGGTGGCGTGTATGAATAAAATATCAATCTTCATGCTGCACCCGCGCGCTGAATTTTGCTAAACAACCGGAAGAAGTTGTCCGTGGTTTTCTCCGCGACTTCTTCGACGGAAACGGCCTTCAGCTGCGCCACCATCTGCGCCGTATAGACGACATAAGACGGCTCGTTGCGCTTGCCGCGATACGGCAGCGGCGCGAGCCAGGGCGCGTCGGTTTCGACAAGGATGCGCTCCAGCGGCACCTGCTTCACCACCTCGCGCAGCTCGTCGGCCTTTTTAAAAGTGATAATCCCCGAGAAGGAAATATAAAACCCGAGCGCCAGCGACTCTTCCGCCAGCCTTGGCCCGCCGCTGAAGCAGTGCATCACCCCCCGCGCTTTGCCGCCACCGACATCATGCATCAGGCGGAGCGTGTCGTCGTCCGCCGTGCGGGTATGGATGACCAGCGGCAGATCAGCAGCCAGCCCCGCCTCGATATGCGCGGCGAAAACCTTCTGCTGCTTTTCGGGCGGTGAATGGTTGTAGTGGTAATCCAGCCCCGTCTCGCCGATGCCGACGACCTTCGGGCTTTTTGTATAGGCGATGATTTCAGCCGGAGTGACGTTAAGCTCGGAGTCCTCCTCCGCATGGTGCGGATGCGTGCCTACTGTGCAGTGAATCAGCGGCGACTGATTGGCAACGGCCATAATCCTGTCAAACGCGGCAATGCGCGTGCAGATGGTCAGGAAGTGCCCGACCCCCGCCGAACGGGCGCGGCTGACGATCTCGCTCACCCCCTCTTCCGCAAAATCATCATCATCGAGATGGCAATGGCTATCGACAAGCATGGTCAGGCCGTTTTCGCCGCAGCGGAGCCACTGCTATTCGCAGTGTCTTCAATAATACGCGGAAACACGCCCGACGGCGCGGGCAGCGGCATTCCCGCTTTCAGCGCATGAGCCTCGCCGATAAAGCCGAAATCGCGTTCATTGGCCGCGACCGCCACCTGATCGAGGATTTTCTGCGCCGCCACCGGCGTGAACGGCTGGATAATCAGCCCCAGATTGCGGATGACTTCGGCCAGCACATACAGCACCGTCGCCATGCGCGCCGGATCGGTTTTCTTCAGCGTCCACGGCGCCTGCTCGTCGATATACAGGTTGGCGGCGTGCGACACGGAGATAAATTCCTCAATGGCCTTGCTGAACTGCATTTTTTCGAACTCCGCCCGCACGGCGACCAGCATCGCCTGCCCCGCTTTTTGCAGCAGGGCTTTGTCAACGTCCTCGAGAATGCCCGGCGTCGGCACTTTTGCGTCGCAATTTTTGGCAATCATCGACAGCGTGCGCTGCACAAGGTTGCCGAGGTTGTTCGCCAGCTCGGCGTTGATGCGTGTGGTCATCAGCGTATAGGAGATATCGCCGTCCTGCCCGAAAGTCGCCTCGCGCATCAGCGCATAGCGCGACTGGTCGACGCCGTATTTCACAATCAGGTTTTCCGGCGAAATCACGTTACCGAGGGACTTGGACATTTTTTCGCCTTCGGTGAGCAGGAAACCATGGCCGAACACGCGCTTCTGCACCGGAATGCCCGCCGACATCAGGAACGCCGGCCAATAAATCGCATGGAAGCGGATAATATCCTTGCCTATCAGGTGCACGTCGCACGGCCAGTATTTTTTAAACTTCTCAGCGTTCGTGTCGGGATAGCCAAGCGCGGTGATGTAATTGGTCAGCGCATCGACCCAGACATACATAATATGCTTCAGCGCGCCCGGCACAGGCACGCCCCAGTCGAACGTCGTGCGCGAGACCGACAAATCCCGCAAACCCTGCTTAACAAAGCTGACGACTTCGTTTTTGCGAAAGCCCGGCTGCACAAAATCAGGCTGCTGTTCGTAAAGCGCCAGCAGCTTGTCGGTATAGGCGGAAAGCCGGAAGAAATAGCTTTCCTCCTCCATCCATTCCACTTCGGTTTTTGTTTCGGTGGATATTTTTTTGCCGTTCGGCAGCGTCGTCAGGTCGGCCTCGGTATAAAAAGCCTCGTCGCGCGTGGAATACCAGCCGGCGTATTTGTTCAGGTAAATATCGCCTTTTTCCTCCATCTTCTTCCAGATTGCCTGACAGGATTTCTTGTGGGACTCCGCCGTGGTGCGGATGAACTGGTCATAGGAGACGTTCATCGACCGGCACATCCCCTCGAACAGCGCCGCGACTTCATCGACGAATTGCTGCGGTTTTTTTCCCGCCAGCTGTGCGGATTTTTCGACCTTCTGGCCATGCTCGTCCGTGCCGGTCACGAAATAGACGTCGTAACCGTCCAGCCGCTTGAACCGCGCCATGACGTCCGCGCCGATGGCTTCATAGGCGTGGCCGATATGCGGCGCGGCGTTGGCATAGGAGATGGCGGTGCTGATATAAAAACTCTTCATATGTTCAATCCCTGATAATCCGGCTTTTGCAGCGCGAGGAATGCGCCGATGATGGCCTGTTTTTTGTCGAGGTTATAGATTTCCGTCTGCAAAACGAGCTGCGATATTTTTTCCCAGGCGCGGAAAAAATGCCCGGGCGGATAGGCGCCGTTGATTTTCTGAAAAACCGCCGCGTCGCCGGAAATAACATCCGCCGGCGACTGCCCCCGCGCCGTGGCGCGCGCCTGACGTTCGCACCAGCCGGTCATAATTTCCGTGGCGGTGGCATAGCTCTGCTCTGCGCCGTATTTGCCGAGTTTTTCGGCGAGCTTATGCACTTCCACCATATCGATCTCCGGCATGGCGGCAAGAACGCCCAGCAGTTCGCGGTAGAGCGCCACGCCGTCGTCCTGATAAAACTGCAAAGCCTTGCCGATACTGCCCTGCGCCAAACGGCTGAGGACGGCTTTTTCGTCCAGCGCCAGCCCCGGCGCCATTCTATCCAGCAGCGTGCCGATAATCTTTTCCGGCAGCGGCTCCATATGAATCATCCGGCAACGGGAGCGGATGGTCGGCAGAAAACTGCCGGGCTGGCTGGTGGTCAGGATGAGGACTGTTTTTTTCGGCGGCTCCTCGAGAATCTTGAGCAGCGCGTTCTGGCTGCTGGCGTTGAGATATTCGGCGCTGTCGACGATGACCACGCGCCAGCCGCCCTCCGCCGCCGTCATGTGCAGGAAAGGATGTATGCGGCGCACCGCTTCCACGGAGATTTCTGTTTTCAGCCGGCCTTTTTTCTCGTCAAACTCACGCTCGATCGTCACCAGATCCGCATGGCCGGAGGAAGCGACGCGGCGGAATGCCGGATGCTCCGGTGAAACATAAAGGCTGGCGGGCGGCGCGACATCGCCGAAGAGACCTGCGCCCTGCGTCTCATCACCCTGTGAAAACAAAAACCGCGCCAGCCGGAACGCCAGCGTCGCCTTGCCGATCCCCGGCGGCCCCGCCAGCACCAGCGCATGCGGCAGGCGTCCGGCCAGAAAATCCTGCAACAGGGGCTTCTCGACGCCGTCATGGCCGAAGAAATCCGGATTGGTGCGGGGAGTCAGCTCCACCAGTGCCGCAGGCGTCGCCTCGTCGACTTCCTGCCCGACGGCATCAAAAACATCCGTTTCATCATCAGCAAAAAGATTAGGCATTCTGGCTCCGCCGTTTTCTCAGTATTTGCTTCTTTTTTGCAACCGGCTTGTTTTTTGAACGTTCGCGGAGACGCTGCCAGATATGCTGCTGCAGCTGCACCTGAATCCTCTTGATTTCCTGCGTGGCGTCGATAACAACGCAGCGCTCGGGAAAATTTTTGGCAATCTCCAAAAAGCCCTTGCGCAGCCTGCGGTGAAACGCCAGCCCCATGCGCTCGTAACGGTCTTCCTTCGTCAGACCGACGATGCTGGTGAGCCGCTGCATGGAACGCTGGATGCCTATTTCCGGATCGAGATCGAAAATAAACGTCAAGTCCGGCTGAAAATCCCCCGCCACCATCTTGTAAAGATTTTCAATCACCTGCATATCGAGACCCATGCCATAGCCCTGAAAAGCGCGGGAGGAATCCGCAAAACGGTCGGAGATCACCCACTGCCCCTCTTTCAGGGCTGGCCATATCTTTTTCACCAGATGCTCGCGCCGCGCGGCAAAAAGCAATAAAGCCTCTGTCATGGGGTCGAATGAACCGCTGTCTCCCGGCAATAAAAGATTGCGGATGCGCTCCGCCTGCGGCGTGCCGCCGGGCTCGCGCGTCGTCAGGACATTTATCCCCTCTCCGGAAAGAGCCTCCTGCAAAAGCTTGATCTGCGTGCTCTTGCCCGTCCCCTCCCCGCCTTCCAGCGTGATAAAAATGCCTTTTTTCAACTTCAGAGCATCCCCAATAAATAGCGGCAGCGCGACGCAACGCGGCCGAACA
>JAHFPI010000061.1:0-4826 GCA_023266795.1 Rhodospirillales bacterium | reverse complement strand
GTCACCAGATCAACATCCACCGGATCCTGATCCGGAATCACGATATGGAGTTTGCCCGCGACGACGTCCTTTTTGACCGGTGCTTCAAGCGGGCCGGTATAACTCACCGTCATCTTCATCTCCGCCCGCCTGGCCACCGGCAAAACGACCGTCACGTCTTTTGCGGCAACAAGAGGAACTTCATCCTCCTGCCCCAGCCATACCTTGGCCTGTTCGACCTGCTCGCCTTTTTTGAGGATATTTTTATTCTCAAAATTGCGGAAGCCCCATTCCATGAGCCTGGCGCCCTCTTCCGCGCGATCCTTTTCACTCTGCAGGCCGTTGATGACGAGGACAAGGCGGCGGTTATCCCGCTTGGCCGACCCGATCAGCCCATAGCCCGCAATATCCGTGTGACCGGTCTTGATGCCATCCGACCCTGCCACCTTGCCCAGCAAAGGGTCGCGGTTGGGCTGGTGAATATTGTTGTAGGTAAATTCTTTTTCGCCGAAATAATGGTAATACTCGGGGAAATCCCTGAGCAGATGCAGCGCCAGCAAAGACAGGTCGCGCGGCGTCGAATAATGGTCCGGAACGGGCCAGCCGCTGGCATTCATGAAATGGCTGCTGGCCATGCCGAGTTCCTTAGCGCGGGCATTCATGCGCTCCGCAAAGGCATCCTCCGACCCTGCCAGACCCTCGGCCAGAACGACCGTCGCATCATTGCCGGACTGGATCGCCACGCCACGGATCAGGTCTTCAACCTTGACCTTGCTGCCGACCTTGATGAACATTTTGGAGCCTTCCATCTTCCAGGCTTTTTCGCTTACCGTCAGCTCATCGCCGAGCTTCAACTGCCCCTGCTTAAGCGCGTCGAAGACCAGATACAAAGTCAGGGTCTTGCTCATGGATGACGTGGGCATTTGACCATCCGCATTTTTATTCAGCAGCACCGTACCGGTCTCCGCGTCCAGCAGTATAGCGTGGGTCGCCGCCGTCTCGACAGACGCCGCATAAGACGGCGCTGCAATGGCCAGCAGAAAAACTGCGGCGAATATAGAAAGTTTTATCTTCATCTCGCTCTCACTTCTCTCAGTTATTTAATGACTCTGGCGCTGCTTTCTCCGGCGCGGATAACCTTCTCAAGGATGCTGTCCGCTGCCGACACAGAGGCGATGGGCCCCAGCTTGACGCGGTACAGCTTGCGGCAGTTAACCGTAACCGGATCTATGGTCGCCGGCGCGATGGCGGAGAGTTTTTTTGTCAGCCGCTGCGCATTGTCGAAAACGGCAAAAGACCCCGCCTGCACAAAAATGCCCGTGGGCCGCACCGGCGCCGTCGACACAACAGGATCCGGCATAAACCGCCCTGCATTCATGTGGCCTTCCGTCATACTGGGCGCCAAAGGCGGCGGCCGGTTGGAAGGGTCTGCTGTCAACGGTATCGGCGCAGCTTTCGCGGGAGTGCCGGCTTTCACCGGCGCTGCCAGCTCCTCCACCGTAATCGTCGGTGTGCGCAGGCTTTCCGGCATCGAGTCAGCGTCGCCGTCCGCAGAAGCCATTTTAACCGGCGGCATGGCGGCAGGATAAACAGTTGCATCCGAAAGGGGCGTGCCGGCATCACGGCCTGCCTGCAGGTCGGCCAGCGTCAGGCGGGTTGTATCTTCCCCGCGACTGGCGGCGGCGGCCAGAATCCGACTTTCCTTTTCAAGCACCTCAAGACGGACGCGCGCCGTCCCCTTGTTCGCAAAACCGAGCAGTTGCGCCGCCCGCATGGAAACATCCATGATCCTGCCATGCAGGAAGGGGCCGCGGTCGTTGACCCGCACCACGACGGAATGCCCGTTCTCAAGATTGGTGACCCGCGCCAGAGCCGGCAGTTGCAGCGTCCGGTGGGCGGCGGTCAGTTCGTTCTGGTCAAAAAGTTCCCCGTTGGCGGTATGATCCGCATGAAACCCCGGCCCGTACCAGGAAGCAATACCCGTTTCAACCAGATGAAAATTCTCTTCCGGATAGTACCAGACGCTGCCGACCTTATAAGGATGGCCCACCTTGTAAGTGCCTCTGGCTTCCTGCTGCCCCGGCCAGGTTATTTTTTTGGCCCAGTGGGAAACCAGCTGCGTCTCGGCGCAGCCCGATAACAACAGGACGCCCGCCAGCAGCGCCACGAATTTTAATGAATGAATATGAACTGTCATGCTGTCCGGTTTTCCCTGTCCTGAGGTTTCAACATCATTATCTTTAAATTAACGAGGAGCATAGCCTATATTCTCCTCTATTTCAGCAGCCGTTTTTAGCTCTTCAGCCGATCTGCCAGAAACCCCACTGCCGTTGCAAAATAGCTTGAGTAATTCCACTTCAGGAGGATTCTGTAATTACTTCCTACGGCATAAGCCTTATACCCCCTGCCGCCCGGCTGGACAATAGATAGCGGTTCATCTTCATCAAAAGCATCAGGCAATTGCACGCCGGCAGCGTGCCAGAACTTAAGCGGTTTCTGAATATTCGGCCCTATCAAGTTGTTATTAAAGTTTTTTGGCAGGCCGACCAAAACCCCCCACGGCTGTCCGGCTTTCCAGCCGCTGGCGGAAAGATAGGCTGCGGTGGAGGCAAATACATCCGCCTCGCTGTTCCAAATATCGCGCTTTCCGTCCTTGTCGTAGTCCTGTGCAAATTGCTCGAAGCTGGTCGGCATGAACTGGCACTGGCCCATCGCTCCCGCCCAAGATCCCCTCATCTCATGCAGGCCGATATTTCCCTGATCGACAATCCGCAGCGCCCTCAACAGCTCCTGCCGGAAGAACGCGCCCCGCCTTCCGTCATACGCCAGCGTAACAAGAGCAGGAACAGTCTCGAACCCTCCGGTATTCCGGCCGAAACTGGTCTCGATACCCCAGAGCGCCGCGATGTATTGCGGTTCCACCCCGTAAGCGGTGCCAATCTCCTTCAGCAGCTTCCTGTACTGCACTATCTTGCGGTGCCCCTCCTGCAGACGGGGGAGGGAGATCACATTGCTCTTGTATACCCCGAAACCTATCGTCTCTTCCGGCTGCCTGCGGTCAAGACGGATGATCTCCTCATTCAGCGCCATCGTGTCCGGCAGGGCTTCTCTTGCCAATTTTTCCGAAATCCCGTACTGACGCGCTTCCTGGCGCAAATCCTGAAGCCAGGAATGGAAATCCTGCGCATACACCGGCGTCGATAAAACAGCCGTTATCCCCAAAACCGTCCAAAAAAATCGCACACCCCAAATCCTTCACATCACAGTCGCACCCCGATGATATGTCGGATTTTGCCGGCAACAAACTGAAATTTAATATTAAATTACTCCACCACCGTCAGCTTGCTGTTTTTAGCAAGTGTGCGGTTATGCTCGACGGCGAAATCCCAGAATTTATCCGCCGGGATCGGCTTGGTATATTTGAATCCCTGCGCCTCGTCGCAGCCCTCCTCCCGCAGGAAATTTTCATGGTCGCTGGTTTCGACCCCTTCGGCGATGACCTTCAGGCCCAGACTGTGGCCCAGATTGATAATAGTCTTGGTGATCATCCGGTCATCCGGATTGGCCAGCGAGTTGCGGACGAAGGACTGGTCGATTTTGAGACGATCAATCGGGAAATGGCGAAGATAACTTAACGAGGAATAACCTGTGCCAAAATCATCTACAGCCAGCTCAACGCCCTGCCGGTGCAGCTGGTTAAGAATATCGATGGCGACCTGCATGTTTTCCATGAACACGCTTTCCGTGACTTCCAGCTCAAGCCATTGCGGATCCAGCCCCGTATCCTTCAGGACGGAAGCAACCTGCCCGTTGATGTCACCCCGGTGGAACTGCACACCTGAAATATTCACGGCGATCCGCAGCGAGGGCAGCCCTTTTTCCTGCCACATCTTGTTGGTCTCGCAGGCGGTGCGGAGGACATATTCGCCGATAGGCACGATCAGCCCCGACTGCTCGGCCACAGGAATAAATTCGATGGGGGGAATGAATACGCCGCCCTCCTTGCTGTTGTCCGGACGCCACCAGCGCAGAAGCGCCTCGGCGCCGATCAACCGCCCCGTCTTCAGATCGAATTGCGGATGATAATAAAGCTGCAGCTCTTTCCGGTTCATGGCGTTGCGCAGGTCGCGCAGGATCTGGAAGCGGTGCTTCACGGCGCGGTCGAAGTCCTGAGAATAGTAACGCACGGTGTCGCGGCCTTCCTCTTTGGCCCGGTTCAGGGCGATGTCGGCGTTCTTCAATATCTGGCGCGCATCGGCACCGTCCTCCGGATAATAGGATACGCCGATGGAAACCCTTATCTGGAAGGTCTCCTGCATAATGCTGATCGGCGTCATCATGGCGGCAAATATCCTCTCGGCCAGAACAGACCTGTCCGGCTTGTCCGACTTATCCGGCTTATCCTCTTTTAAAAGAGCCATGATAATAAACTCATCCGCGCTGGCGCGCGCGATGACAGCATCTTCCGGCAGGGAAGCAACCAAGCGCTTGCCGACGGCTTCCAGCAGCCGGTCGCCGATTTCATGGCCCATAGTGTCGTTGATGTCCTTGAAATGGTCGATATCCACCGACATGACCGCCAGCACATCGCCGTCGTCCAGCATCTTGTTCTTGATCAGGTCTTCCAGCTGCTCAAGAAAATACGTCCGGTTCGGCAGCCCGGTCAGGGCGTCAAAATAAGCCAGCTTGTGAATCTTGTCTTCGGCCTGCATGCGCAGGCGTTTCAGGCTGTTGGCGTTCTGGCGGATCAGGTCATCGGCGATCCGGATGGCGATGCCGATTTCGTCGTGCGTCTCTTTCTTGAGATGCTGGAGATCAGGCTTCTCCGGATTGCGCGCCGCGCTGAG
>JAHFPI010000060.1 GCA_023266795.1 Rhodospirillales bacterium | reverse complement strand
AGCCGGGCCCGCCTTCAAATACGGTATTTGAAACCGGCGCGATCGACGCCATCCCGTTGCTCCGGCAGGCCGCATCGAACTCCGCGCGGAATACCAGTAATTGGGCATCCTGCTTGGTTTCTTCCATGCCCACCATGCCGTTGATTTCAGCCAGCACCTCTTCCGGCGTTTTTTTAGGAAGCGTGATGACAAGCCCTTCCTCGGGCGCAGGCGCCGCCTCGCCAGCCGCCATCTGCAAATCCCCCTGCCCCAGAAACATTTCCACGGGCGGGCGTTCAAAATCATTCATCCAGTAGCCGATGGCATCCCTGTGGTTTGCGACAATATCCTTTTCAAGATCTGTTTGCGGATAACTGAACCGCTCGCGAATCTTCTCATGCAGCTCGTCCAGAATATCCAGAGCTTCCGTAAGATTTTCTTTCGGCGTGCTGCCCGATTTTTGCACTCCTGCGGCATACATGTATCCGCTGACAAAACCTATGGTATCCGGCTGATAGGCTCTGCCATTCTGCGCCAGACTCTGGCCGATGGTCCTGGTAACGATCTTGGCTACATCGAGCAGATACGGACTTGTTAAACAACCATCCACCGGATAAGAAGGATCCCTCGAGAATTTTTCGTCTTTTACCAGTTTAATGCCCCTGTCGAGCAGCAGGTCAATAATTTCCGATCCCCGCCGGATGAACTCGGCCTCGCTGAGTTTGTCGTTGCCGCCGGCGGCCCGCGCCTCTTCGGCAAAAGTCTGATAAACACCCGTCAGCATCCATGTGAGCGGATGCACATGTTGTTTGGTAATCAGCATTGACGGATCAACCCCCGCGTCCAACGCCGCTTTCACGCGGACAATATCTCTGGCGATGATGCCGTGCTGGAATTCAATGATCATTTTCGGATCGGGTGATGGAGCCATGACGTTGAATTTACCTCCGCATAAGAGTGTACAAAAATCCAAACTGAACCTTATTTTAACCAAAAATTGTTAATTTTAACATAACGAAGAGAAATCAGCGCCATAAAGACTATATTTTTCAATGTGTTATATAATAGTGCGTCTTTACAAAATGGCCGTTTCGCCTCCCTCTTCCCCTGATCGATTCGTATGACGCGATGCTCTTTGACCCGTCCTGTTCCCTTGTTTAGAGTGACCGCCATGACGGGACTCATTTCAAAACCGGCCGCCGGCATTCACGGCACTGTAAAAATACCGGGAGATAAATCCATCTCCCACAGGGTGCTAATGTTGGGCGCACTGGCTGCGGGGGAAACATCCGTCACAGGATTGCTGGAGAGTGAGGATATTTCCTGCACGGCTCAGGCGCTGATGTCTCTCGGTGTTTCCATTACGCCGCCGAACCAGCAAAACAACGTCTGGCGTATTCGGGGCATGGGCGGAAAAAATCTTGGCACACCGAAGGCTCCGCTCCATCTCGGCAACAGCGGCACTTCCGCCCGTCTGCTGATGGGGTTGATCGCCGGATATCCCGTCAGCGCCGTTCTTACCGGCGATGCCTCCCTCAGCCTCCGTCCGATGGGGCGGGTCATCAAACCGTTGGCACAAATGGGCGCCCGTTTTGAAACGAGCAACGGCGAAAGACTGCCGATCAAAATGACCGGCTCTACCAACTTAAATCCCGTCAATTACCGGTTGCCGGTCGCCTCGGCGCAGGTAAAATCCGCCCTTCTGCTGGCGGGGCTGCATACGCGGGGAAAAATAATCATCATTGAGCCGCAGCCGACCCGCGACCATACCGAGCGCCTGCTGCGTCTGTTAGGCGCGGATATAACTTCGGAATTACAGCCGGACGGCTCAAACATCATCACGATGGAAGGAAACCAGCCGCTGACTGCCAAACCTGTTCATGTGCCCGCAGATCCCAGCGCGGCGGCTTTCCTGACCGTCGCGGCGTTGATTACAAAAGATTCGGATATTTCCATCCCCGATGTGCTGGTCAATCCGCTGCGCACCGGGCTCTATGACACGCTGATCGAGATGGGCGCGGACATCTCCTTTGAAAACCGCCGCGAAAGTTCCGGCGAAACGGTGGCGGACATCCGCGTCCGCTCCAGCGCCCTGAAAGGCGTGACAGTGCCGCCGCAACGCGTGCCCGCCATGATCGACGAGTTCCCGATTCTCGCCATCGCTGCCGCGTTCGCCGCAGGCGAGACTATGATGAGCAATCTGGCCGAACTCCGCGTCAAGGAAAGCGACCGCCTCGCCGCCATCGCGGCGGGACTGACGGCGGCGGGAGTCAAGGTGGCGACGGGGGAAAACAGCCTCCGCGTCACCGGCGGCAACGGAAAAGTGCGCGGCGGCTGCACCGTCGCCACGCAGCTCGATCACCGGATTGCCATGAGCTTTCTGGTGATGGGCCTTGCCGCGCAGGAACCTGTGGCGATCGACAATGCGGAAACCATCGCCACCAGCTTCCCGAGTTTTGCCGCGCTGCTGAACGGCCTCGGCGCACGCATCGGCGTATAGACGGCATAACGCAACAAAAAAGCCGCCCCCTTGCAGGAGCGGCTTTTTTGTTTGAAGCGGAAGCCTGATTAAGCTTCTTCAGTTCCCTCTTCTTTTGTTGCTTTGGGTTTCTTGGCTTTTTTGGGAGCCGCAGCAGCTTCGGCTTTTACGCCGGTCTTCCGCTGCAGGGCCGCGCCAAGGATGTCGCCGAGGGACGCGCCTGAATCGGATGAACCGTATTCAGCCATCGCCGCCTTGTCTTCATCGATTTCGCGGGCTTTGATGGAAAGGTCAAGCTTGCCGGAACGGTCGGCCTTGATGACTTTCGCATCGACTTTCTCGCCGACGGCAAAACGATCCGAACGCTGTTCGGAACGCTCGCGGGAGAGATCGCCCTTCTTGATGAAGCCGGTAAGCTTGTCGCCAACCGTGACTTCGATGCCGCCCGTTGTGACCGCCTTGACGGTACAGGTGACAACCGCGCCTTTTTCAACGCTGCCCGCCGCCGGAGCTTCGGACTTGGCGCCCTTGACCGGATTTTCGGTGAGTTGTTTCACGCCCAGAGAGACGCGTTCCTTCTCGCCGTCGATCTCAAGAACTTTCACTGTCAGCATATCGCCTTTTTTGAACTTCTTGATGGCTTCCTCGCCGGATTCTGTCCATGACAGGTCGGACATATGCACCATGCCGTCGATCTGGTCGCCGATACCAACGAACAGGCCGAATTCGGTGATGTTGCGGATTTCGCCCTCGATCGTGCTGCCGACTTTGCATTTTTCGGCGAACTTGATCCAGGGGTTCTCACCGCACTGTTTCAGGCCGAGGGAGATGCGGCGTTTGGTGACGTCAACATCGAGGACCATGACTTCGACTTCCTGACTGGTGGAAAGGATCTTGCCGGGATGGATGTTTTTCTTGGTCCAGGACATCTCGGAAACGTGGACGAGGCCTTCGATGCCGTCTTCCAGTTCGATGAACGCGCCGTAGTCGGCGATATTCGTCACGCGGCCTTTGTATTTCTGGCCGGATTTGAAGCGTTCGCCGACGCCCTGCCACGGATCAGCGTCCAGCTGCTTGATGCCGAGGCTGATACGCTGGGATTCTTCGTTGAACCGGATGATCTTGACGTTGATCGTCTGGCCGACTTGCAGCACTTCCGACGGATGGTTGATGCGCTTCCACGAAATATCCGTGACGTGGAGCAGACCGTCAACGCCGCCAAGGTCAATGAACGCGCCGTAGTCGGTGATGTTCTTGACCACGCCCTGCAGTTCCTGGCCTTCCTTGAGGCCGGCAACCAGCTCGGTGCGCGCTTCCGCGCGGCTCTCTTCGAGCACGGCGCGGCGGGAAACGACGATGTTGCCGCGCGCCCGATCCATTTTCAGGATCAGGAAAGGCTGCGGCGTGCCGAACAGCGGGGTGATGTCGCGCACAGGGCGGATATCGACCTGCGAGCCCGGCAGGAACGCAACCGCGCCGGTCAGGTCGACCGTAAAGCCGCCTTTGACGCGGCCGAAAATAACGCCGGTGACGCGTTCGTTGGCTTTGTGTTGTTTTTCGAGAAGAACCCATGACTCTTCGCGACGGGCTTTCTCGCGGGAAAGGCCGGCTTCGCCGTCCTTGTTCTCCATGCGTTCGATAAAGACTTCGACTTTGTCGCCGATTTTGATCTCGGCGGCAGCGCCGCCGTTGCTGAATTCGCGGAGCGGAATGCGCCCTTCGGATTTCAGGCCGACATCCAGCGTGACGAATTCATCATCCACACCGACGACGGTGCCTTCCACGACAGTGCCTTCAAAGGATTTGACGCCTTTGAAGCTCTCGTCCAGAAGGTCGGAAAAGCTCATATTCTCGCCGGTGATCTCTTTCACCGAAATGGTATCAAGGGTTTTAGTCGCTACTCTTACGGCAGATTTTGCCATGTTAATATATCTCTCTTTCAAGTAAATTACGCTAGGGGGCTGCCATGCGGCACCCGCGCCCACCTACCGCTGGCGGTAACCATAGGTAAAATGGGCAAATGAGTCAATAAACTTCGGCTTTTCAGGGCTGGAACCGCCCGTTTAGGGCTTAATTCCCGGTTTTGGCGGCTGCCGACGGGTTTTTGGGGGGATAATGCGGCCTTTTCCATCAATAATCAGCTGATCCGGCAGGGCGTTGGCAACAGCCTGCGCCGCCCGGGCTGTGGACATAAACATGACACCGGCGCACGGATTGTTCTTCAGGTCGTCACTGATGATGCCTAATCCAACCATTTGTACTTCGTGCGTCGCCATGAACGGTTTTAATGCCTGATCTACCCTGTCGCTTAACAGCTGCAATTCCGGATCCTGCCCGTTCATCCTGCCGTTCAGGTCATCCACCGCGATACCATAGCGGCTAAAAGGGGATTCAGCTTTCGGCCGGGGCTTCTGAACGGCGGGCGCTGCCATTGCGTCAATAAATTGCCGCGCGACATGGCGCTCACGCAGATCAAGCTCCAGAAAAACATTTTCCCACTGCTGCATATCGGTCTTGGCTCCGGCGAGCGACGCCACAAGATTGACAACCTTGATGGCAACAGTCTCTTCGCCCTGCATCATCAGTTCATCAAATATTTTCTGAACACGCGACTGGCTTGCAGGATCGCCCATTGAAGCATTTTTCAATTTCTGGAAGCTAAGCCATACATCAGACTCTTCGTCCACTCTATTGTATTCCATCGTCATGATGCAGTCCCGTGCATCCCATTTATCAAGATGCCGGACGATAGCTGCCGCATTGCCACCCGTATTCTGCGCCGCATGAAATTCCAATACTTTATAGAGACGGGAAAAAATCCATGTTGCGCCCGAAGTGGAGACGGCCTCCGCCAGCGCCGCATCATCAGTCGCCGCTGCAATCGCGCCCAGCGGGGAGCTGCCGGTCGCCGGATTCACCTTGCGCAACTTGTCGATACGCTGCTGGCATTCGGGGCCGATGGAATGGGTTTCGAGCAGCTCGAGCGCATCGTTGATGGATCGGATTAACTCAGCTTTTTTAACACCGAGATAAGCGGGCATATCTTTTTCCCTTAACGAAAATAAAATTAAATGCCGTTATCGCTGGCGGCCAGAAATCTGGCGCGGGCGATCTGGATGGCTTCGTCCAGCACTTCGGCGGGGGAAAGCTTGGTCGTGTCCAGAACATAAGCATCGGCGGCGGCCAGCGTCGGCGCGACCTTGCGGCTGCTGTCGCGCTGGTCACGCAGAATAATATCATACAATATCTTTTCGGGGGTCAGTTCCGGATGCTGCCTTTGCAGCTCCTTAAAACGGCGGTGGGCGCGCTCTTCGGGATCGGCGGTGACAAAAAACTTGATGTCCGCCTGCGGGCAGACGACGGTGCCGATATCCCTGCCGTCCAGCACCGCGCCGCCGACATCCCCCGGCGGATTTTTGGCAAAGTCACGCTGATACTCAAGCAGGCTGATCCGCACCTGTGGCAGCACGGCGATTTTGGAGGAGGCTTCGGAGACTTCGGGACGGCGGAGAATGGGGTTGGCCAGCAGTTCCGGTGTCAGGTTGCGCTTGATCATCTCCAGCGCCGGTTCAACATCCGCGACGTTCGAGGGATCGCCGCCCATTTCAAGCGTCGCCAGCGCCACGGCGCGGTAAATCGCGCCGGTATCCAGATAGGCATATCCCAGACGCTGCGCCATCATTTTCGCCAGCGTTCCCTTGCCGCTTGCAGCGGGGCCGTCGACGGCAATCACGATCTTGCGCTGGGTCTGTTGGTCAGTACGCGGCGCACCATCAATTTTTTTTAATTGTGAAACTGACATCTTCTCGAGACCCCTTCCGCAAGCATTTATGAACTGCGCAAAGGTTAACATAATCGCATTTTTTAGCAAGCATAAAGTGGGCGATAAAAATACTCATGAGAATCAGTTTGTTACGCACGTAAAAGCCCGCAAAAAAAGAAGCTTTTCTGTTTTGAAAAAAGGAATCGGGGGCCGGACGACCCGCTAGGCGTGTCCCGCCTCGAACGACAGGGCCGCCGGCGTGATGCCGATTTTCAGCATCGCCTTTTCCCATTTGCCGGAGAGATCGGTGTTAAAAATCAACTCATCGTCGGCGGGAACGGTGAGCCAGCTGTTGGCCTGTATTTCAGCATCGAGCTGGCCCGGCCCCCAGCCGGCATAACCGAGCGCGAAAATGCTTTTGCGCGGGCCGGTGCCTTCGGAAATCGCCCGCAGAATATCAATGGTGCCGGTGATGCCGATATGATTGTTGATGCAGACGGTGTCTTCCCGCATGAAATCGGTGGAGTGCAGCACAAACCCGCGCCCCGACTCAACCGGCCCGCCGAAGTGCACGACCGGATCCACTTTCATTTCCGAAGATGGCAGCAGAAGCTGCCCCAGCAGATCCCTGAACCTGACTTCCGGCAGCCTTTGATTGATGACAATGCCCATCGCTCCCGCCGGACTGTGCGCGCAAAGATAAACAACACTCCTGAAAAAAGCGTCCCCCTGCAACCCCGGCATGGCAATAAGCAGGTTATCCCTGAAAGGGCTGTTCCCCGTCAGCAGCGTCGGATCCAGTTTGTTTGAGCCGGTGGTATGCTTCATTCCCATGTTTTCATTATATCCTAAAAGTCTGAAAGAGGTGTGAACGCGGAAAGCCCTTGATTACTTTGCCTGTTTTTCCAGTGCCCGCCACCGCGCAACATTATTATTGTGTTCCTGTAACGTTTTGGCAAAAGCATGCCCGCCAGTGCCGTCAGCCACAAAATAAATATAATCGTTCTTTTCCGGATTCAGCACGGCGGCAAGGGAGGCTCTGCCCGGATTGGCAATCGGCGCCGGCGGCAGACCGGTAACAACGTAAGTGTTGTAGGGAGAAGTCGTTTTCAAATCCTGATACGTCAGCGCCCGCGCCAGTTTTTCTTTTCCCTGCGTAAAGGCATAAATGACGGTGGGGTCGGATTGCAGGGGGATGTTTTTATTCAGGCGGTTGATGAATACGCCGGCCACGCGCGGCCGCTCATTGGGCAGTGCGGTTTCCTTCTCGACGACGGAAGCCAGCACCACAGCCTCCGCAGACGTTTTGAAAGGCAGACCGGCGGCGCGTTTTTCCCACAGGGCGGCCAGTTCTTCCTGCATTGATTTTTCCATGCGCGTGATAATATCCTGCCGCGTATCGCCATAGGAAAACTTATATGTTTCCGGCAGCAGGCTCCCTTCCGGCGGAAGGGGGGCGACATCACCGGTCAGCACCGGTTCATTTTTCAGCAGGGCGATGATTTCCACCGCCATCAACCCTTCGGGGATGGTGATTTTATGCTGATAGGTCTTGCCGCTTTGCAGCAGGGTGATGATGTCGCTGATGCTTATGCCCGGCAGAAACTGGTATTCCCCGGCTTTCAGTTCCTCCTGCCGGTTCTGCCAGCGGGCATCTGCCAGAAAAACCAGATCATTGCGGATCACGCCGGAGTCGAGCAGTTTTGCGGTGATGGACTTAACGGACATGCCGGGGGCGATATAAACCAGCTTTTCAGCAGCCAGCGGACCGGGGGCTTTTGTTTCGAGAATAAACCAGCGCCCCGCCACGACAGCCGCGATGGCGCCGACAAAAAGCAGTGTCAAAAAAATGTTCCCGAGGCGCACCAATCATATCTTCCTGAAAATCAGGCAGGCATTCGTCCCGCCGAACCCGAACGAGTTGGAAAGGGCGATATTGATTTTGCGTTCTTTGGCTTTAAGAGGGACGAGATCGATTCCGGTGGCGCTGTCGGAAGGATCTTCGAGATTAAGCGTCGGCGGCAGGATTCCTGTTTGCAGGGCCTTGATGCTGAAAATCGCCTCCACCGCCCCGGCGGCGCCCAGCAGATGGCCGATGGCGGATTTGGTGGAAGAAATGCTGACTTTTTTAACGGCGCCGCCGAACAGCCTTTTAATGGCGGTCAGTTCAATGTCGTCGCCGAGCGGCGTCGAAGTGCCGTGCGCGTTGATATAATCGACCTGATCGGGAGAGATTCCGGCGCGTTTGACAGCGGCCTTCATGGCGCGGAACCCGCCGTCACCGTCCTCTGCAGGCGAGGTGACGTGGTAAGCGTCGCCCGACAGACCGTAGCCGGTCACTTCGGCATAGATTTTTGCGCCGCGTTTTTTGGCATGTTCGTATTCTTCCAGTACCACCACACCGGCGCCCTCGCCGATCACAAAGCCGTCGCGGCCTTTGTCGAACGGACGCGAAGCGCGTTCCGGCGTGTCGTTATAGCCCGTCGACAGCGCGCGGCAGGCGGCGAATCCGGCCACGCCGACACGGCAGATGGCCGCTTCCGCGCCACCGGCCACCATCACATCCGCATCATCCATCATGATGAGACGCGCCGCATCGCCGATGGCGTGCGAACCCGTCGCGCAGGCCGTCACCACCGCGTGGTTGGGCCCCTTGAATCCGTACCTGATCGAAACGTTGCCGGAAATTAAATTAATCAGCGACGACGGGATAAAGAACGGCGAGATCCGGCGCGGCCCCTTCTCCTGCATCATGATCGAGGTATCCTGGATATTGAGCAACCCGCCGATACCGGAGCCGATCAGCACGCCGGTGCGGCACTGGCTGTCATAGTCCTGCGGCTTCCAGCCGCTGTCCTCCACGGCATCGGTGGCCGCGACATAGCCGTAATGGATGAACCTATCCATTTTCTTTTGCTCTTTGTGCTCGATGTACTTATTGATGTCGAGCGCACCCGCGGCGTTTTCCGTCTCGGAAACCAGCGGCACTTCGCCCGCGACCTGCGAAGACAGGTCGGAAGCATCGAAGGAGCGGATTTTACGCAGGCCGGATTTGCCGCAGGTGATAGCCGACCAGTTCAGGTCGGTTCCGACTCCCAGCGGGCTGACGATACCCAGCCCCGTGACAACGACGCGTCTCATGTTTTTAATTCCACCCCGTTTATAAAAATGACCCCGTTTCTCAAAAAAGAAAAGGGGTCATTTTAAAAACTATACCGGATTACGATTATGCAGCTTTTGCATTCTGCTGGATAAAGGAAATCGCGTCTTTCACGGTCTGGATTTTTTCAGCCGCGTCGTCCGGGATTTCGATACCGAATTCCTCTTCAAAAGCCATCACCAGTTCAACGGTGTCCAGGCCGTCGGCGCCGAGATCATCGATAAAGCTGGCATTGTCGGTGACTTTCGCACCGTCCACGCCCAGGTGTTCGATGACGATTTTTTTGACGCGCTCGTCGACATTACTCATGCTCTTCATCCTCGTTCGTTACGTTAAAACTCGTTCACTTCTCGTAAGTGGGAAAATCAGTACCATACTAATTTCCGCTTGGCAAACCTTGAATCCTGGTTTACATAAATTCTAGCGCTTCAGGCCGGCGGGCTGGGCAAGCCGCTCACTGCTGAACCCGATGGTTGCTTTCGGCTTGACGGCGATGCCTGTCCCCATCTCCAGCGCGACGACATCGGCCTTTGTGAAAGTCGACATGCTCTTTTTCGACGCTCCCGTGATGCCGCCCCCCTCACCGTACAACCGCTCGGCCAAAGCATCGGGTAACTGTTCGACCATCGACCTCACAACCCGCGCGTTGCCGAAGTCACGCGGGCCGGCCGCTTTTCGCATCGCTTCCAGCTGTGTCAATGCGTATTCCCGTGCATCCGGCTCCATCGCATAACCGCTCTTGGCAAGCATACCGTCCATGATCTGCCCAAGCTCATCCAGCGTAGGCGCTTCAACGTTTTCGTAGTGGGCAATGCGCGATAAAAGACCCGGGTTGCTGGCAAGGAACTCCTTC
>JAHFPI010000233.1 GCA_023266795.1 Rhodospirillales bacterium | reverse complement strand
TTTCTCACGGTCCGCCACCACGACCCAGACGCGCGGAAGCTCGGTTCCCGCCTGAATGCGGGGCTCCTTGTCAAAAGCGTGAAGTCCCTTTCCCGCCAATTTTCCTGACACTTTCATAATCAATTTTCCTTTTATTTCTTAAGCCGAAATGGCGACCCTTCTTTTTCAGGTGCCACCCGTTTTGTTCCTGTTGCAATAAGGCCATTCCAGCATGAGCCCTCCAAAGAGCGCTTGATAAATATCAAGAAACAGAGAATAGAAAGATTCTTTTATGATGTTGATAGAAATCAATTTTTTCCCGAAACTATTGCTGTTTACTATTTTTTAATTTTTTCGGGGGATACTGTCATTCTAACTCAAGGAGAAACCCATGCGCGCATATGCAACACGGATGCTGAAAGACAGAAATGATTTCAGCGTGGATAATATCAGGATACAGGAGCCATCGAGTGTGACTTGGACGGCCAGAATGATTGTATATCAGGGACGTACCATAGAACTTTTTCCCAAAGAAATAGCCTCCTGTAGCATGGCCACCGACTAACGCAATTTTGATTGAAATATCAGGCGTTTATTGTTTACAGAATGCTCTTGCCGTGCCGTGCTGAAAAGTGTACAAGCTTTCAGGGCATCGTGATTTTTTAATGGACGGCATCCTGTGGCTAAGACTGAAAATTATAAAGAGTTGTTTCTACGCAAACTGCCTTTTTTTGTTGGAATGCAGGAAGCCGATATTGATGCCCTTCTCGCGGGCGCCAAAATAAAAGATTACCCCAAGGGGGCGCGGCTTTTCCTTCAGGGCGACGGGGCTGACCGCTTTTTTGTCATCATCAACGGATGGATCAAACTATATCGTGGCACACCTGATGGTGACGAGGCTGTTGTAGCACTGTTTACGCGCGGCGACGTTTTCGGGGAAGCCGCCATTTTCGACAACACAAATTATCCTTTTGCCGCAGAAGCCGTGGAGCAAGCAACCCTGATCGAAATTCCCTCCGCGTTGCTGAAGAACAGGGCGAAAGCCAACCCCGACATTACCGCCCGGCTCATGGATTCCATGTCGCGTGAAATGCACAAACTACAGATGGAGAACGAGCACATCATCCTGATGAGCGCCTCCCAGCGTGTGGGCTGCCTGCTGCTGCAACTTTCATCGGGCATGCTCGGCACCGGCGGCGCCTTTTCCTTCCCCTATGATAAGGCGCTGGCGGCACAACGCCTCGGCATGAAGCCGGAGACGTTTTCGCGCGCTTTGGCGCAGCTCAAACCTGCGGGTGTCACCGTGAAGGGCTCCGAAATCAGGATTGAAAGTTTTTCCGGCCTTGTCGACTACGCCTGCGGGCACTGCACATCGTTGTCCAATGAATGCCGGGGCTCTCGCACAAAAGAGTGCAAGGAAAACGCCTGCCCTAAACATAAAAAATCCCAGTGTGACGATTAACCAGACTTCTGCGATAAACCGCCGCTTTTGTTTTGGTTTTAAAAATATGGAAAATTTTCACCCCCATTTTAAGGGTTAAGCTTGTTGCAAAGTTCTTTAAAACATATATTTTGTAATAAGATTCTGGACTCTAAAATAATCAGCAAGGATATTTGGCTATGAAAAAGAAAACGGGCGCACATTGTTACTTTCCGGCATTACTGGCGCTAACTCTTTTAGCGCTGCCGCTCCTGCCAAAGACCTCTTGGGCGCAAGTGGTTCAACCACCTTCTTCCACTGAACCCGGCGTTATTATGCGCGGTCTGGAAGGAGAGAAACGGGCGCCATCCCGTCTTGAAGAAACAGTCGTTGTCCCCAAGGAAGAAGCTGCGGGTAAAGGACTCAGCACCGTAAAGGCTTTTGTCCTCAAGGGTGTCGTTCTTGATAAAACTTCCGCCTACAGGGGCGTGGACCTGAGCTCGCTGTATAAAGACATGCTCGACCAGAAAGTTTCTTTTGCCGACCTGAATGTGATTGCGCAGCGCGTCACCCGGAAATACCGCGAAGACGGGTATGTTTTCTCCCGCGCCGTCCTGCCGCCGCAAAAAGTGACCGGCGGGGTTGTCCATCTGCAGGCGGTCGAGGGGCGCATCGCCAGCGTCAAGCTTGTGGGGCACTTTACGGACAGAAGCGGCCTTATCCGGAAATTTGCAGATAAAATAAACACGTCAGGCGCAGCTAATACGAAAGAAATCGAGCGCTATCTCCTCCTGATCGACGATCTGCCGGGCATCACGGCCAAGAGCTTTATCAAGCCATCGGCAACCCGTGGCGGCGGCGACCTGATCATTGATGTCGAGGAAGACGGCTTCGAAGGGTCGCTCGGCTTCGACGACCGTGGCTCCAGAACCATCGGCCCCTACAGGGGAACACTGGTCGGCGCCTTTAACTCCGTATTCGGCATTCATGACCGCACGACCTTCCGTGGCATCCTCGCAACCCAGACGCGGGAACTGCGCTTCGGCGATATTACTCACGAAGAACAAATCGGCAGCGAAGGCTTCAAAATCACGGGCCGGGCGGCTTTCACCGGTACCGATCCGGGCGGCAACGTTGCGTCGCTGGACATTCGGGGCAACAGCCAGCTGTATGATCTGGAAGGAGATTACCCCCTGATACGCGGACGCCAGTACAACTGGAACCTGCTTGGCGGGCTGGATGTGCTCAATTCGACGACCGATCTGCAGGGCCTCGAGACAGCCAACGACCGCGTGCGCTCGGCGCGCCTCGGCACCCACTTCGACTTCACCGATCCCCTGAAGGGCGTCAACCAGATTGACCTGACGGCAACCCACGGGCTTGATA
>JAHFPI010000059.1 GCA_023266795.1 Rhodospirillales bacterium | reverse complement strand
TGCGCAGATGAGCAAGCTCAGGCAGAAGGTGGATAAGGATTCCAAGAAACAGCTGATTCATACAGTGCGCGGTGCGGGGTACAAGATCAGTGCTAAACAGGACTAAAAATTTTCTCCGCTCTTTTTCTTTCCGGGTCGGGCTGATCTTTTTTATCGCGTTGTCCACTACGCTGATCGTGCTGCGCGTGCAGACCTACTACCAGTCACTTTCCACGACTTACGAAGATATCCGTGCGCTCATCAATGCCCATGCCGAGGAAATCGACCAGGGGATCGAGAAATACGGCGCTTCCTACGCCAAATATCTTGTCCGCGCCGTTATCGATGATGCGCACGACCGGCGGCTTTACCTGCTGTTCCGCGACGGAAAATCCCTCTACGGAAACCTCGACGCGTGGCCGCCGGACATCGACCCGAAAGCCGTCTGGCAGGAAATCTACATCCCGCAGGGGACGGACAAGCCGTCCGTCCATCTTCTGGTTAAATTCAACGCCTACAAGCATAAAACCTACACGCTGCTGGTGGGATACGATCTGCAGCGCGTGGATCTGCTGCGGGATACCCTGCTGCGCGTTGCGATCAGCAATATCCTTCTCTCCCTACTGATGTCGTTCATCCTCAGCGTCATGGTGATCTGGCTAATCAATCGCCATCTGCAGCGCATCAACCGCGCCTGCGAGAAGGTCATGCGCGGGCAGCTGCAATACCGCGTCAGCGTACGCGGCGCCAACGACCAGTTCGACAAGCTCGGGGCCAACATCAACGGCATGCTGGACTGGATTGCCACGCTGCTCGGCACCGTCAAGGATTCCACCAATGCCCTTGCGCACGACATGCGCACGCCGCTGAGCCGTCACCGGCTGGAACTGCGCGCGCTGATCGATGATAAGGACATCCCTCCTAAGGCGCAGGAAAAAATCCGCGATGCAGTGACGCGGGTGGACGGTATCGTCGAAATGTTTGACAACATCCTCAATATCGCCCGCGCCGAATCCCGCTCCGGCACGGAACTGTTCGCCGAGATCAACGTCACGGAAACCGTGGAAGACGTAATCGAGTTTTATGCGGCCCTGCTGGAAGAAAAGGCTCTACGTCTGATCCCCGATATTCCGGCGTGGCCCATGCGGATGATCGGCGATAAACAGCTCATCAGCCAGGCTATCGTCAATCTGCTGGATAACGCGGTCAAATACACGCCCCGGGGCGGGCAGATCGAGGTCTCTCTCCGGCAGGAAAGGGAGTTCATTATTGTGACCATTGCCGATAACGGCCCCGGCATTCCGGAGCGCTTTCTCGACAAGGCCAAAGAGCGCTTTTTCAGGGTCGATGAAAGCCGCAACACGCCCGGCACCGGTTTGGGCCTGAGTCTTGTCAATGCCGTGGCCGGGCTGCATCACGGGACGCTGGTGCTGGAGGACAATCACCCCGGCCTGCGCGCCACCCTGACGATTTCCACGAACATGGCGATCAGCTAGGAGCGCTTTTGCAGCGCCCTGACGAACAGCGGTTTGACAAGGCGGTTGCCCAAGGCGCCCAGATGGTTGTCGTCAGTGTAAAGGGATTGGCCGTCGCGGATGCCTGAACAGGCCGTTGTGCTGCAAAGAAGGGGCTGCGGATCGAGGATGTGAACGCGGCATTCTTTGGCGGCCTTTGCGAGCGCTGCCAGTACGGGGGCGTTTCTCTGCGCGTAGTCCTGCGGGGCAATGTCAACGCTGGCATCTTCGTGATAGATCAGGCGGGATTTTGCCAGCGTGGCGGGGACGTTCCGGCCCATTTCGGGGACGGGAGCGAGGGCGTAAACATTTTTTCCATGCGCTGTCAGGGCGCACAGGGTTTCAACAATTTTTTGGGAATATTGCCGCGATCTCTCTGCAAGAGTATCTTTGTTAGCGGGCGTGTTTTCATCAAAAACGACGTAGGGATGCGGGCCGCCCTTTTCGTTATACCCCTGCAAATAAAGCGACCAGCGGCCAACCATGAACACATCGCGGATATGCGGGTCGGTAATCGTTTTGTCGTAGGTGGCCTGATTAATGATTTTGCAGCGGTCTTTTTTCCATTTGGTGGCGAGAATGGCGTCCAGAACGGGCGGGCAGCCGGCGTAGCTGTATAAAAAAGCGCTGCGTCCGTTCTCTGTCAGGGATTCCCCGAGAGCCGGCGCCAGCGCGTTCACATGCGAGTCTCCCCAGATGACGGCGGAGGGAACGGATTCTGTGCCGATCATGCAGTCGGGCGGGGTATTGCTTTTCTTGTAATCAAACTGGCAGTGGCCATGTTTGGGAACGGATTCTTCCCCCGCAGCCGCAGCAGCGGCCAGCACGTCAGCCGGAACACGTGAGGGCAGGCCGTCGAAAAAAAATATCAGGCAGGTGAACAGGGCGACGAGCGCGTAGGCGCCAAGATTATAAGCGGCATGCCGCTGCGTGTGGCGGAAGGGCTCTTCAACGAGCACGCAGGAGACTTTTGCCAACATGACGGCAACACCCAGCAATAAAGTAATGTAAAGCGGCGTAAAAGGAACATCGAAATATCGGGCGCCGACCATGACGGGCCAGTGCCACAGGTAGAGAGAGTATGAGATATTACCAAAAAACTGCGCTGCGCGGTTGTCCAGCAGCGCGTTTTTTGATTGCGCGGCGATTACAAGGGCTGTGCCCGCTGCCGGTAGCACCGCCCAGACGCCGGGGAAATCCAGCTCGCCGGAATAAAAACAGGCGGCGGCAAGAATACAGGCAAGGCCAACTTCGGACAGGCGGGGAATTTTGGCGAGCCGCGCACCGTATAAAAAGACCAACCCTCCGGCCAGCAGCTCCCACGCCCGTGTCGGCAGCAGGAAAAACGCCGCCGTCGGCTGCAGCGGCGTGCCCGCGACGGACAATATCAGGGATATGATGAAAACGGAGATGACCCCCCGTTTCAGGAACCGCCCGCGCCTGAATTTTTGCAGCCCCATCAGGCATAGCGGCAGGAGAACGTAGAACTGCCATTCCACCGACAGGGACCAGGTATGCAGCAGCCATTTTTCCTGCGAGGACGTGTCAAAATAATCCCCGCGATGGGAGAAAACTATATTGGAAAAAAAGCCGAGTGCGGAAAACGCCTGCCAGCCGAACAGTTTATAATCAACCGGAGGCAGGTAAAGAGCGCCGCCTACCAGCAGAAAGGCAACCAGTACGGCGAGGGCGGGCAGGATACGCCGCGCCCGCGCCGCATAAAAGCCGCTCAGGCTGAACTGCCCCGCTGCCAGTTTCGTGCAAATAATCTTTGTCATCAGGAATCCCGAGATGACAAAAAAGACGTCAACGCCGACATAGCCGCCGCCGAAACCCGGAACGCCAAAGTGATAAAAGAGGACGGCGAGGACGGCGAGGGCGCGGAGGCCGTTGATGTCTGACCTGAAAGACATGGTTATTTTTTACACCACATGATCCGGCGCGAGGGGGCATTCGCTGCCGGTGTCGCCGATTTCGATTTGAACCGTGGTGTGGCTGATGTGGAAGTCATGCTCCAGCCGCTGCGCGACGTCCTTGATAAAAGCATCTCCGGGATGGCCATTTTTCATGATGAGATGGACGGAAGAAGCCACTTCCGTCGTGCTCATTGCCCAGATGTGCAGGTCGTGGACTTCTTTCACGCCCGCAAGCCCGGCGAGCACGGCTTTCACTTGCGCCGGATCAATGTCTTTCGGCACCGCCTGCAGGGCAAGTCCCAGCGATTCCTTCAGCAGCGCCCATGTCCCCAGCACAATCACGCCGGAAATCACTAGGCTCACCAGCGGATCCAGCCACAGCCATCCGGTTTGCAGCATCAGCGCGCCGGCAATCACCACACCCAGAGACACAACTGCATCCGCCGCCATATGCAGGTAGGCGCCACGGATGTTCAGGTCTTCCTTGCGTCCCGCCATAAACAGCCAGGCGGTTACGCCGTTGACGATAACGCCTGCTGCGGCGACGGCCATGACCGTCGTGCCTGCTGCCGCTTCCGGCTGCGCCAGCCGTAAAATAGCGGCCCAGCCGATCCCGCCCACCACGACCAGCAGGACAATGGCGTTCGTCAGCGCGGCGATGATCGACGAGCTGCGGAGGCCGTAAGTAAACCGACCGGAAGGCTGGCGGCGGCCCAGTATTGCCGCCGTCCACGCCAGCGCCAGCGCCAGAACATCGCTGGCATTGTGCCCCGCGTCGGCCAGCAGTGCGAGCGAGTTTGCCCTCACACCCCAGAAGACCTCGGCGGCGACAAAGGCGATGTTTAATAAAATACCGATCAGAAACGCCCGCCCGAAGTCGGCGGACGGGGTATGGCGGCAGTCGTGTGAGTGGTCATGAGAGTGAGACATGATGTCCGTTAGAGGCTGCGAAAGGGCGGCGGGATCTGCGTTTTAGGTTCTAAAGCAACGGCAGGTTTCTGGGAAGCAGTCTGTTTTTTTGCAGGCGCGGCGGCGGCAAAATCGGCGGCGGGTTTTTTGCCGGAGGTGTCTGCAGCTCCGGCTTGTTCTAAAGCCTGCTTCAGCAGCGCCGCAGGTGCAGATGTGGCGGGAAGGAGGGATGTGTTGACGGTCGTTTCCGGCAAGGCAGAAAGCGCCGCACCAAGATTTTTCGTCCAAGCCAGCGCAGGGGTTGCGACGCGGGTTGCGGCAAGGCCTTTTTCTTCAAGGGCATCAAGGAAGGCCAGCGCTTCTTTGCTGCCGAGGCCGACGGGGAAGGGCATGTGCTCGGTAATGATATTCATTTTATCCTTGGACGCGTTCAGCGAAAGCAGCGTGGCGCGCCCGATCTGGACGACGTCTGTCGGCATATCATTGTCGTTGACTGTGTAGTTTTCCCTGGAAACGGTGACGAACTTCTTGTCTTTCGCCAGCAGGAGCAGCATTCCCCATCCTTCCGTCGTATCGGCGGGGATTTCCTGGATTTCAGAGCCGGTCACCAGTTGCAGTTTATGCTGGCCGGAGCTGTAATAGGCGTCGTCGATGCTGTCTTTGTGCGCCAGCAGGTCGCCGACCCGGATCATGCCGCGCTTATGGCCGATGCCCTCGAGGATGGCCGCCGCCATGTCCGGCTCCACATGGATAAAGCCCGGCTTGCGGGTGGCGCTGTATTTTTTGCAGTAAAATCCGGAAGCCTTTTCGTCGTAGGCCAGATACTCCAGCGCCTTCATGTTGAGATAAAGATTGGCGAGGTCCGTGTCGTTCGGCGCGTGAATATCGGCGCTGCCGTTGATGCTCTTTTTCAGGGCGGCGAAGGCGGCGGCGGAGGGCAGCGCGATGCTGTAAAAATACTGCTCCTCCTGCGGATCGAGCAGCTTTTCGAAATCAGGGCTCTCGATCCTGAATTCGAAGGTTTTATCCTTAGGGTTCAGGCGGAGAATGGAGGCATTGTCCGGATTGAAATAAGCCGCGCCGATGTTGACCAGCGGCCCCCCTTCTTTCGGGACGACCTTGCCTTCCAGCATATGGGCGGTGCCGTATTTATCGATCATGAGGGTGGTGCCGTCGTCCATTTCCTGCAGCAGGCAGATGCTGGCGATATTATAGCTGCCCGCAAGGCCGGTATCCGCATCCGTCGCGTGTATAAAGTCAGTACGTTTTTTCAGCTGCACCATTGCCGCGTTGTCCGCGTTCAGGCTGCCGGTGACGTGGTACCACGAAACGGTGGTGCCCTGCGGGCTGTAGTGGATGGCGTCGATATTTTCCGGTTTGAAGAGGCCGTCACGCTCCGTCATAAAGTCGCCCCGGCGCTGGATCAGCGTCAGAATTTCCTTGGCCATGGCGGGGGACAGGCTTTCAAGGAGGGTGTGCGACTGCCCCTGCACCGTGTAGCGCAGCATCTTGCTGTCGGCGTTATACCAGATGTTGGCAATGCGCTGTAAATTGCAGAGGATTTTATCTTCCGTCAGGCGGATATTTTCGCCGACAAGGTTTTTTTCCATGGCTGACAGGATGTTGGCGTTCTTTTGAACCATGCACCCGCTTCTGGCTTCGGCGAGGATGTTGGCTCTGACGATATCGGATTTAAACGGCTCCAGCAGCGCCGCAATCCATTCGGTTTTCTTGTCGTCGTCAACCGCGCTGGCGGCAATTTTCTCCAGCCAGCGCGCCGGCGGCTGGGTGAGCAGGCCGCGCAGAGTGAACAGGCTGCCGGAAGGGAAACTATGGGAGATCAGCAAGCGGACGGTATTGACGGGGATTGTCTCCAGCGCGGGGAATATGTCCTTTTCCACCAGCTCTTTGAACTTTGCCGCCGCTGCAGAGCCGGTAGTGCCGCTGTTTTCTACCCAGAGTTCACCAAGGAGCCCAGCCTTGAGCCCCTGCTCCAGCAGGGTTGCCTTGAGGACGGGGTCGGGAGTGGCTGCGCAAAGGCTGTCCACCAGCGAGGTTCCCGGACGGCACAGGTACCAGAGCGCGCTGAAGGGCAGCGTCAGATGGCGTTGTTCAATTTCCTTGAGAGTGTTGAGAAGCGCCGCAGTGTCTTTCCGGCGCAGGCTTTCGGAGAAAGCGACATAGGCGTCGTCGCTGCCCGTTATTTTGCTGCCCATGCCGGTGAGAACGGCGCTCAAAACATTTTTCTGCGCGGCGGGTTTGCCGGCAAACCTTGTGGCGGCGGCCTGAAAAATGTTCCTGTTATCAAAGGCGATGGATTCGGCCGTTATTTTATTGCCCTCGCGCGCAAGCGTGATGATCTGCTGCAAGATTCGCGGGTCGAGCGGGTCGTTTTTGTCCAGCGTCAGGTTCACAAATTTTTCGACGACCTGTTTTGCCGATGGCGCATCGGCAAACGTTATCTGCCCGCTGCCGGGGGTCTTGAAAACCCAGTCCAGCAACACGGCCTGACTGTCGCGGTCATGGATATGCTTCATGATTATTTCCGGCAGTGATACGGACTGGAAATCTTCCAGCAGGATTTTCTGGAACAGCGCGCTGTCTTCGGTGGCGGCGGCAGGATAAGCCGTGGCGATTTTTTTGAGGATGGCCTGCGTGTCCTGCTGATCTATGGTTTCCGCCAGCGCGGAATATTCCCGGGCGGCGTCACGCAGGACGGCAGCTCCGTTCTCGACGGCTTCGCGATGATCAGCGGTGGCGGTGTTGATAATGTAAGAGAGATCCTGATATTGCAGCATTTTGGCGTCGTCGCTGGCCGCCACGCCGCCTTTTTCCGCCGGATCAGGCGCCAGCGTATCGACCACCCAGTCCATGAGGCTGTCGATGTAATAATGGCGGTCGTCCTGCAGGCCGAGAATTTCGTCTTTGACGGTGTGGGACTGGCGGCGGGCTTCGCGGGCCTGTTCTTCCAGACGTTTCTCTTCCTTGTGAAACCAGCTGGAAACGGATAACGGCTGCTTGCGGGCGTCTTCGGCCTTGAGCTGTTGCCGGTCTTTTTCGAGGCGCACGAGGATGTCGGCGTCAAAAGCGGGTAAATCCGGCACGGGCTCCTGCAATTTCGCGGGCAGGCCGGGAGGTATGGCCGCCGCCGCCTTTAGAAAGGCGCTGTCTGCGCCGAGGGAGGCTTTGGCTTTTTTGCTGAAATCCTGCAGGCTCAAAACAAATCCGGCGATGCCGCTGTCGTTCATTTCCGCCAGCAGCGCGGTTGCCTTTGCGTCATTCTTGTTCTCCAGCGCGCGGTTCAGGCGGTGGTGAAACAGGATGATCCGGTCTTTATTCGCGGAAAACCAGCTCTTGACCGCAGCGGTATTCCTCTCAGTGGTGCTCAGGTAATCTTCCACCCGATCGCGCAGGGCGATCAGGGCCTGAAGATTTTGCGGGGGCTGTGGCGGCACAGGAGCATCCATCGAAAGCCGAATCCTTACAACATGTTGTGACTGTAGGATGTTATAGCACTTGATCCGTTTTTATGCAAATCGTTTCCGTAAAATACAGCTGTCAATTTATTACAATAATTTCAAATAGATAGATGATTTTTTGTCGATTTTTACCGGCGTGATCCGGTAGTAGGGACACCAAGCAGGCTGGTGCGGAGTTCATGGACAATGCGCTGGAGAATGCTTTCCCTCTCAAGACCCGGAATAGCCAGCTCCCCCGCCTGAACCTTATACCGCAGTTGCTGCAACAAAAAATCCCGGCTGGGCTTGCTGCGCATCTGCTTCAGGATAATTTCCGGCAGGGACGCCGCATGATAATCCTGCAGCAAAATATTTTGTAACGCCTTGCTATCGTGCGTTGTAACGGAAGGATAGACCATGTCGATGAGCCTGAAGATGTCGTGCGCATCCTGCCGGTCTATCGCTTCCGCCAGACGGGAATAGCGCAGGGCTGCGTCACGCAGAACGGCGGTTTTGGTTTCGACTGCGGTTTTGTGATCGGCATCGGCATGTCCAATAATATGCAGGGGGTTTTGATACTGCAGCATTTTGATGCCTGCGTCCGGCGCCGTACCGTTTTCATCCGCCATTTCCGGCGCCAGCGTGTCGGCGACCCAGTCCATGAAGCTGTCGATGTAATAATGACGGTCGCTTTGCAGGCAGAGAATTTCGTCCCTGACGGCGTGCGTCTGGCGCCGCATATCCAGCGCCAGTTCCTGCTGCTGTTTTTCTTTCCTGTGAAACCAGCTGGCGACGGACAATGACGGCTTTTTCAGGGACTCTTCAATTTTGAGCAGCTGTTTGTCCTGTTCAATACGCGAGAGTATATCGGTATCGAGGGATGAAATCTCCGGCAGAGACTCCTGCAATCCAGCCGGAAGGCCGGGCGGTATCGCCGCTGCCGCTTTCTGAAAGGCGCTGCCTTTGCCGAAAGCTGCCTCCGCTTTTGCGTTGAAATCCTGAAGACCCAGCACAAATCCGGCAAGGTCGCCCATCTCCGCCAGCAGGGAGATCGCCTTTGCCTCGTTCCGGTTGTTCAGCGCGCGGTTCAGGCGCTGGTAAAACAGGATAATCCCGTTCTCGTTGGCCGCCAGCCAGTCGTTTGCCGCCGCCGTGTTTCTCCCTGTAATGACCAGATAATCGCGCAGCGCGAGCAGCGTTCGCAGGTCTTGCGGGCATTCCGGAGATACAGAAGTTCCCATGGGGAGCTAAATCCTTGCGGCGATTGTGATTGCCGGAAGGTATAGCGGGTAAAATATATTTATGCAAACCATTTTCGTAAAACGGAGACGCCGATTAGGCTTAAACAATATTATGGATATAAATAAAACTATCGAAGCGTTCTGCAAAAATCCGCTAGAATTTTTCCATGAGCGTATTTCAACTGCACATGATTTCGGACTCCACCGGCGGCACCCTGAACAGCGTGGTCAAGGCCTGTCTGGCGCAGTTCGAGGGGGTGAAGACGGAGCAGCATTTCTGGCCGCTGGTGCGGACCCAGAAACAGCTGCAGACCGTTCTTGAATCCCTGCGGCAGCAGCATGCCGGAGAGTCGTGCCTGGTGCTCTATACGCTGGTCGATGACGGGCTCATCCAGACACTGGAAAAATATTGTCAGGCGACGGGCATGCCGGCGCTGTCGATTTTGCAGCCCGTCCTGCAGCTGATGAGCGGCGTTTTCGGCAAGCGGAGTCTGGCGGAGCCGGGATTGCAGCATAAACTCAACGCTGAATATTTTGCGCGCATGGACGCTGTCGACTATGCTTTGCACCACGACGACGGACAGAAAAACGATCAGGATCTCGGGCAGGCGGATGTCATTCTGGTCGGCGTGTCGCGCACGTCGAAGACGCCCACCTGCGTCTATCTCGCCCATCGCGGCGTCAAGGCGGCGAACGTCCCCTATGTGCCGGGCATCCCTTTTCCGGAGCGGGTGCTTGACCTGAAAAAACCGTTGTTTGTCGCGCTGACGGCCACGCCCGAAAGGCTGATCGAGGTGCGCCGCAACCGGCTTAAGCATCTGGGACAACATCGCGAAACGGATTATCTCGACCCCGAAAAGGTGCAGGCCGAAACCAAGGAGGCGCGGCGTTTTTACACCCAGCACGGCTGGCCGGTCATCGACGTCACCCGCCGTTCGGTCGAGGAAACGGCGGCGGAGACGCTGGCGCTGCTGGAGCATCACCGCGAAAAAATCAAAGAGCAGAACCATAAAAAGGACAGGGCATGACGGAAAAAATCCTGCAGCACGCCTGTGTGATGGGGACTCCCGTTGCGCATTCACTGTCGCCGAAGCTGCACGGTTTCTGGCTCAAGCAATATGAGATTTCCGGCGACTATGCGGCGATGGCGGTGACGCCGGAGCAGCTGCCGGCGGCCCTGAATGCCATCGTCCAGCGCGGGTTCGTCGGGTGCAACCTGACCCTGCCGCTGAAGGAAGCCGCCCTGTCGCTGATGGATGAACAGGATGACAGCTGCCTGCTGTCGGGCGCTGTCAATACGGTGGCGATCCGCAACGGCAAAAAAATCGGTTATAACAGCGACGGTTTCGGCTTCA
>JAHFPI010000232.1 GCA_023266795.1 Rhodospirillales bacterium | reverse complement strand
GCAAGGATAAAAAGAATAGCCACCAGTGTGCGCAGCACCAGCAGCCACCACGGCGTGTGCGCTGCCGCTTTCAGCGTGGTTGTCAGGCCTTTGAGCAGAAAAAACGCCGGGAAGCTGATCGTCCGGGGGCGCGGCGGCATCACGCGCAGCAGCCACCACAGCACCGGAATGGCGGCCAGCGCGCTTAATACCCAGGGAGAAAGGAATGTCAGGTTTTCAAACATGGCTATTTTTTAACGGACATTTCATTGTAGAGGTGGGACAGGGCCGCTTCCGGTTTTATCTCCGTACTGAATTTCTCGAATTTCCATCCGAAGCCTTTGGCCGTTTCAGCCAGATTTTCCTGATGGGTGATAAATTTTTGTTCATACTCCGCACGGATAGCCTCGGCTTGCGCGATGTCCAGCGATTCCACGGGCGAGCCTTCGATATCCTGAAACCTTATCCGTCCGCTATAGGGCAGCGTTTGTTCGGCGGGATCGAAAACCTGCACCAGCGTTCCCGTTACGTGCCGCGCCGCCAGTTTTTCGCAGAAAGAGACCAGTTGTTCCACCGGAAAATAAAAGTCGCTGACCAGCATCACATGCGACTTGGCCGCCACAGGCCGTCCGCTTTCCGCCAGATATATCTGCGCGGGCAGCACCTCGTAAAGGCGCTGGATGGAGGGATAGCCGGTTTGCGGCGCCAGATCGGTGCCGAGAAGGCTCACCTGTTCCCCGCCGTTCAGCAGGACAATACCCACGGCCAGCAGCAGGATTTCGGCATAATCTTTTTTCGACATAAGTTCCGGTGCGGATTTGAAATCCATTGATGCCGAGGCATCGCGGTACAGCCAGATCGTCTGCGCGGCTTCCCATTCCGTCTGGCGCACGAAAGCCTGATCCCGCTTGGCTGTCTGCCGCCAGTCTATATCGCGACGGGAATCCCCCTGCTGCCACGGGCGGAACTGCCAGAAGGCCTCGCCGGTGCCCACGCGCCGACGGCCATGAATGCCTTTCATGAAACTGTGCGCCACTTTTTCAGCTTCCAGCAGCAATCCCGGCAGATTTCCGGCCAGTTTTCCCGCTTGCGAAAGGGTCGTCATAGTTTCCTCTTCAGCACGGCGGCAAAAAAGCCGTCCGTATCGTTCAGGGCGGGGGTCAGGCGCATGAACTTTTCGCCGACTTCGAATTCCGGATGATCCTTGATAAAGGCCTCGACCTGATTTTCATTTTCTTCCGGCAGCAGCGAGCAGGTCGCATAAACAAGCCTGCCGCCGGGCTTGACCAGACGGTAGGCGCTCTCCAGAATTTTACGTTGCAGCGGCACCAGTTCGGCGATCTCCGGCCCCAGCGTGCGCCAGCGCTGATCCGGCGCGCGCCGCCATGTGCCGGTTCCTGTGCAGGGAGCGTCGATCAGCACAAGGTCAAAATGGTTCTGGTGGCGCTTGACCCATTTGTCACGCTCGCTTGTCAGCGGGCGGGTTTCGATGTTGTGCAGTCCGGCGCGGCGGAAGCGCAGTTTCGCTTTTTCCAGCCGCTTCTCCAGCACATCCATTGCCACGATGCGGCCCTTGTTGTTCATGGAGGCGCCGAGCGCAAGCGTTTTGCCGCCGGCGCCGGCGCAGAAATCAACCACCTGTTCGCCCGGCTTGGCGTCCGCCACCACCGCGACCATCTGCGAGCCTTCATCCTGAACTTCCACGGCGCCCGACACGAAAAGCGGATGCTGCGACAACTGCGGCCGCCCGAAAATGCGGATCGACAGCGGCGACAGCTTGCCGGCATGGGCATCGATACCGTCGTGCTTGAGCTGCTCCAGCACTTCATCGCGGGTGGCCTTGAGCGCGTTGACGCGCAGGTCCATCGGCGCGGGGGTCAGCATCGCTTTCATCTCGGCTTCGTAGCGGTCGCCCAGCCCTTTTTGCAGCATATCGAACGCCCACTCCGGGCATTCGGTTTTTTCGCGCAGCGGCAGGTGCGGATGCTCCAGATTTTGCTTGTCCAGATCCCGCACCAGCTTGAGCTCCTCCTTCGACAGCGGTTCGGGCGTAAACCGCTCGCCGGAGAAGCTCGCCTCGATGGAGGCAATGCTGTGCTCGCGCTCGAACATCAGGTCGGCAATCACCAGCGTCCGCGCGTTCACCTCGCAGCCGCATTTTTTGATCCACCAGCCGAGGCGGTGGTAAGTGCGGATAATGCGGTAGGTGCGGACATTGATCGCCGCGCGGTCCTTGGAGCCGATAAAGCGCCGGTCGCGGAAATAGGCGCTCACCGTCCCGTCGGCGGGCCGGGGCGTGGCGATGATGTCCGACAAAAGCTCAATGACCGCCTGTATGCGGGCAGCTGGAATCATCGTGTTTTATCCTTTTCCGTTTACGGCTTTGTACGAATAAATTCCGCGTTTTCGATCATGGCGCGGATATCGGGGCTGCCGGTATAGGCGAGGGCCGATTTCAGTCCGCCGATCAGGTTTTTTACCACATGCGTCACGCTGCCGCGATAGGGCACAGAAGTGTCCACAGTGTCCTCATCCATGTAATAAGGGTCTTGCCCTATCGGCGAGGATTGCGGGCGATGCTGCGCCTTGGCCGCCGGATTGACGACCTTGAAAGCCCGCCCGTCGTGATAGACGATCTCGCCCGGCGCTTCATCCGTGCCGGCAAACAAGTGGCCGATGACGACCGATTCCGCTCCCGCGCCGATGGCTTTTGCCAGAGCGGCAGAGCTGCAGATGCCGCCGCCGACGATGACCGGAATATTCACCATCGCGCATTGTTCTGCAATGTTCAGCACCGCCGTCAGCTGCGGCATGCCCACCCCCGCCATACGGCGGCT
>JAHFPI010000231.1:614-2821 GCA_023266795.1 Rhodospirillales bacterium | reverse complement strand
AGATCGTCAGAACGGGAACAAAATAATCAATGTCGATTGCGCCTGAAACGTTACAGACCGTACATTCCCTTGACCAGAAATATGAAGCTGGATTTGTAACGGAGATTGAAAGCGAATTCGCACCGAAGGGGCTGAGCGAAGAGATCGTGCGTTTTATTTCCCTGAAGAAAGGGGAGCCGCAGTGGCTTCTGGATCTGCGGCTGAAGGCCTACAAACACTGGCTGTCCATGCCGGAGCCGCAATGGGCGAATGTCACCTTTCCCAAAATAGATTATCAGGATGCGTTTTATTTTGCCGCGCCGAAGTCGGCGGCGACGCCGAAGAGCCTGGACGAACTTGACCCGAAATTGCTGGAAACCTACAAAAAACTCGGCATTCCCCTGCGCGAACAGGAGATGCTGGCGGGCATCGCGGTGGACGCCGTATTTGACAGCGTGTCCGTTGTCACGACGTTCCGGGAAAAACTGCATAAGGCGGGAGTTATCTTCTGCTCCATTTCCGAGGCGGTGCAGAAATATCCGGAGCTGATCAAAAAATATATGGGTTCCGTCGTGCCGTATACCGACAACAAACACGCCTGCCTGAATGCGGCGGTGTTTACCGACGGCACCTTCGTTTATCTCCCCGAGGGTGTGCGCTGCCCGATGGAGCTCTCCACCTACTTCCGCATCAACGAGGCCAAAACCGGGCAATTCGAGCGGACGCTGATTATCGCCGAGAAGGGCTCCTACGTCAGCTACCTCGAAGGCTGCACGGCGCCGAAGCGCGATGAAAACCAGCTTCACGCCGCCGTGGTCGAGCTGATTGCGATGGATGACGCGGAGATCAAATATTCGACAGTGCAGAACTGGTATCCCGGCGACGAGAACGGCAAAGGCGGCATTTATAATTTTGTCACCAAGCGCGGCGTTTGCAAGGGCGTCCGCTCCAAAATATCGTGGACGCAGGTGGAAACCGGCTCGGCCATCACATGGAAGTACCCGAGCTGTATTTTGCAGGGTGACGACAGCGTCGGTGAGTTCTACTCGGTGGCCCTGACGAATAACTGCCAGCAGGCCGACACCGGCACCAAGATGATCCACATCGGCAAAAACACCAAGTCCCGCATCATTTCCAAGGGCATTTCCGCAGGCAAATCGAACAACACCTATCGCGGTCTGGTGCGTATTTCCGGCAGGGCTGAAAATGCGCGGAACTATACGCAGTGCGACAGCCTGCTGATCGGCCATCAGTGCGGGGCGCATACGGTGCCTTACATCGAAAACAAAAATATGACGGCGACTATCGAGCATGAAGCCTCCACCTCCAAAATCGGCGAGGACCAGTTGTTTTACTGCCGGCAGCGCGGCATATCGCAGGAAGAGGCCGTGACGCTGATCGTCAACGGCTTCTGCCGCGAGGTGTTGCAGCACATGCCGATGGAATTCGCCGTCGAGGCGCAAAAGCTGGTCGCGATCAGTCTTGAAGGGAGCGTGGGATGATGCTTGAAATAGAAAATCTCCATGTCACCGTCGCGGGCCGTGAAGTCCTGAAGGGCATCACCCTTTCCATCGAAGCCGGTAAAGTCCATGCCATCATGGGGCCGAACGGGTCGGGTAAATCAACGCTTTCTTACGTATTGGCGGGGCGCGAAGGCTACGAGATCACCAAAGGCAAGGTTACCTTTATGGGGCAGGATTTGCTGGCTATGGCGCCGGAAGACCGCGCGGCGGCAGGTGTGTTTCTGGCGTTCCAGTATCCGGTAGAAATTCCCGGCGTGAGCACGACGACGTTTTTAAAGACCGCGCTCAATTCCATCCGCAAGAAGCGCGGCGAAAAGGAACTGGAGCCAGTCAACTTCCTGAAATTGCAGAAACAGAAACTGACCCAGCTTGGCATGGATGCGGATATGCTCAAGCGGGGGGTTAACGTCGGCTTTTCCGGCGGCGAGAAAAAGCGCAATGAAGTTTTGCAGATGGCGATGCTGGAGCCAAAACTGGCGGTGCTGGACGAAACCGACAGCGGGCTGGATATCGACGCGCTGAAGGTCGTGGCCGAAGGCGTCAATGCCCTGCGCTCTCCTGAGCGCTCTTTTCTGATTATCACGCACTACCAGCGTTTACTGAATTATATCAAGCCGGATATCGTGCACGTGCTGGCACAGGGAAAAATCCAGAAAACCGGCGGGCCGGAGTTGGCCCTGCTGCTTGAGGAAAAGGGTTATGCTG
>JAHFPI010000231.1:0-604 GCA_023266795.1 Rhodospirillales bacterium | reverse complement strand
GTTCTATGGGGATGGAGCCGCCGCTTGAACTCCTTTCTCCAAAAACAACCTCTAGATACGACGACGCGGCCGTGGCTGGCGGATACGGCTGTGCTTGAAAAGCAAAAGACGGCGGAATGGGTGAAGGCGCTGCGGGCGACGGGCGCCGAGCAGTTTTCGCAGACCGGACTGCCGACCCCTGCGTGGGAAGGCTGGCAGCATACCCATCTGCGCTCCCTGACGAATACAAAATTCCACTACGCGGCCGAGGCGGTGAATTTCGCGGCGCAGAAAATCCCGCAAAAGCTGCTGGAAGATTCCGACCGCATCGTGCTCGTCAACGGTCAGTACCAGCCGCAGCTCAGCGCTATTCCTGCCGGTGTCACGGTCATGAGCCTGATGGAGGCGGTTGATAAAAAGGTTGACGGGCTGGAGCAGGGTCTTGTCAGCATCGGCGACCTGCGTACCGCGCCGTTCAAGGCGCTTAACACCGCCTATTTCCGCGACGGGATTGTTTTAAAAGTGCAGGACAATGCCGATGTCGTCCGGCCGGTTGAGGTTCTCTTTTACAACATCGGGGCGGCCGGGAACGCGCCGGCGCTCTATCCCCGGATGCTCTATTGGC
>JAHFPI010000058.1 GCA_023266795.1 Rhodospirillales bacterium | reverse complement strand
TCAGAGCTTCTGGCGTCAGGATGCCTCAAAGCCGCATAGCTCCGGTCTCGGGCTGGCCATTGTGAAGAGAACGATGGAGCTGCATGGCGGGGCTGTTGTTGTTGAAAACGCCGCCGATGGCGGCGCGATATTCACATTGCAGTTTCCCAAGGTTGCTCTCTCCCTCGGCTAGATGGAAATATATCCATTTGCTTTTCCCCGTATAATTGGTTAACTTGAACCGGACTACGGCAGGAGAGCTTGCGATGAAAAATGAAATTCAGGCAGCGGTGAGCGATATTAAATCCTCCCTGGAACTGCTGAGGAGGCATCTTTGACTGGGATCGTGCCGTCCACCGTCTGGCGGAGCTGAACGCCCTCGCCGAAGACCCCGCGCTCTGGGGAAATCAGGAGCGCGCGCAGAAAATCCTCAAGGAACGCACCCGCCTCGAAAGCCAGATTTCCGCCGTGAGGTCGCTGCAGACGGCGATGGACGACAGCATCGAGCTGATCGAGATGGGCGAGATGGAGGGCGACGCCGCGATTGTCGCCGATGCGGAAAAAAATATTCTCACCCTGAAGTCCGAGGTGGTCAAGCGCGGCCTTGCCAGCCTGCTGTCCGGCGAGCTGGACGCGAACGACGCCTACCTGCAGGTCAACGCCGGCGCAGGCGGGACGGAGTCCTGCGACTGGGCGAGCATGCTGTTCCGCATGTATATGCGCTGGGCGGAGAAAAAGGGCTACAAAATATCCCTGATGGACAAGCAGGACGGCGACGTCGCGGGGCTCAAGAGCGCCATTCTTGAAGTCAGCGGGGAAAACGCCTATGGCTGGCTGAAGTCGGAATCCGGCGTGCACCGCCTCGTGCGCATTTCGCCGTTTGACTCGAATGCGCGGCGGCATACAAGTTTTTGTTCCATCTCCGTGACGCCGGTGGTGGACGAGAATATCGACATCAAGATCGAGGATAAGGACCTGCGCGTGGACACCTACCGCTCGCAGGGCGCGGGCGGCCAGCACGTCAACAAAACCGACAGCGCGGTGCGGCTCACCCACCTGCCGACAGGCATCGTCGTCGCCTGCCAGAACCAGCGCTCGCAGCACCAGAACCGCGCCTTCGCCATGAAAATGCTGAAAGCAAAACTCTATGACCGCGAAATGCAGGCGAAGCAGGCGGAGAAGGACGCGCACGAAGCTTCAAAAACCGACATCGCCTGGGGCCACCAGATCCGCTCATATGTTTTGCAGCCCTACCAGATGGTGAAAGACCTCCGCACCGGCACGGAAACCTCCGACACCCAGGGCGTCCTCGACGGCGACCTCGACCCCTTCCTCGAAGCATCATTGGCGCAGAAGCTCACCGACAAGGGGGATGGGAAGAAAGTGGTTTATGAGGATGTGGAGTAAAAACGGCTAAGAAACATACAGGCACAGTGTTTCCAATCGGAACAAAGATTATAGCTATTCAAAGTTTCGGCCCAGTACGGGAGGGGACGACAGGCATTATTACTGGTACAACTGAAATTCCATTTTTTTTCTGGTCTAGGTTTATGTACCTCTGCACATTTTCTGGCGATGTGAATGTTGCAGCTAGACCAAAAGAAATAAAACTACTTTCAGTAGCTAACAAAAGCGGAAATTTGAAAGAAGAACAGAAGCAGAATTCTAGCCTCGCAACAGAAGATAAATATGTACAAGTGGCGACGACGATTTGCAGCATATTAACTCTGCCTGCTAGCTTTATTTCAAACTTTGTATTTGAAGATGCACAAGGCGCAATAAATCGCAGAGCTCTAGGATACCTTTACGGTTTTACAGCGCGGGCTTTCACCATTGCAGGGTTGGATATAAAATCCACTGACGGTTGGCGGGCGCTGCTAGGTATAATCGAATTTTTTGCACCGAATAAATCGACAAAGTATTGTAAAGTTCTGGGCGAAACAATATACCGCGACGCAGTTGTGACAGAGGCTATTATGTGCGCTGAAGATGACTATGCAGATTATTGCAAACGTAATGGCGCTATAACTGCTATTCGATGGAAAGATTGTTTCTAGAGAAATATCAACTTTTTAATAGTGCAATCGTCGGTGATATGGTACTTTTGTACAAAGGAGCATTTTTAAAGACTCCTCAAAGAAGCTCTAACTAAAGGAGACTAAAAATGAGTGATGCCAACGCCTTATCCCCGTCATACCATATCCGTAGAACCATATGCGAAACTAATCAGGAACAGACCGATTTTAGACGTCTGCCAGATGGATATAGCATTTACAGTAAGAAACCCCTTTCGTTGGGTTGGAGGCTAATCACCATCCAAAATACTGAAACGCGGTGCGTGTGGAGTTATCTGGATAAGGGTAAATCAGCGAGAACTTATTGGTTTGATAATTTCAAAGAGGATGTTTCAACTGGCACATTCGGGTCTGGTGATGCAGAATTCAATCAGTCGTTTGACCGCTGGATAACCGCTCTTCCATCATACTGTTGTTCAAACTAATAAACATCTCTACAACTTCACCCCAGTATGAATCGCCGCGATCCCGCCTGACAGGTTCACAAACCTGACCTGCTCGAACCCGGCCTTTTTCATCCGCGCGGCGAGCTCGGCTTGCTTCGGGAACTGGCGGATGCTTTCGACGAGGTATTGGTAGCTGGCGCGGTCTTTGGCGACCATCTCGCCGATTTTGGGGATCAGGCGGAAGGAATATTCGTCGTAGATTTTGCGCAAGGACGGATTGTTCACCTGACTGAATTCGAGGCAGAAGAATTGTCCGCCGGGTTTCAGCACGCGGAAGGCTTCCTCCAGCGCGTCGTCGATTTTCGGCACGTTGCGCAGGCCGAAGGAAATTGTGTAGAGGTGATAGCTGTTGTCGGGGAAGGGCAGGGACTCCGCGTTGCCGACGACCCAGTCAAAGCCCCTGAGGTAGCCGCGATTGATGGCGCGGTCCTGCCCGACGTTGAGCATTTCCCTGTTGATGTCGCAGACGGTGATGTGCGCCTTGTCGCCGGCCTTCTGGCGGTAGCGGAAGGCGATGTCCCCCGTGCCGCCCGCGACGTCGAGCAGCGTTTTATTGGCGGAGGGGTGCAGCATGGCGACGAATTTATTTTTCCATAGCCGGTGAATCCCGCCAGACATCAGGTCGTTCATCAGGTCATAACGGCTGGCGACGGAGTCAAAGACGCTCTCCACCAGCCGCGCTTTCTCGCCGGGATTGACCTGTTTATAGCCAAACCATTGGGATTCTTTATTTTTGTTTTTCAAAGGAGTCATGGTGCTGCTATCATTCCCTATCAACGCCACCCCCGCGAAGGCGGGGGTCTGGTAGGCCGTCGGCCGTCTTGTGAGTCGACAAGACGCGTGGACACGCTACCGGATGCCCGCCTTCGCGGGCATGGCGTAAGATGTAAGCTAGAGCGGAAAAAAGAGCAAGCGAAATGGCATTTTTCAAGGCAATCGCGACCGTCGGGGGATTTACGCTGGCCAGCCGCCTGATGGGCTTTGCCCGCGATGTGCTGACCGCCGGTTTTCTGGGGGCGGGGCCGGTGGCGGATGCGTTCTTTATCGCGCTGAAGCTGCCCAATTTTTTCCGGCGCATCACGGCGGAGGGCGCGTTCAGCGTCTCCTTCGTGCCGATGTTTTCAAAGATTCTTGTCGACGAGGGGCCGGACGAGGCCAAAAAATTCGCCGAGGAAGCGCAGGCCATGATGGTGGCGGTGCTGCTGCCGTTCACCATCGTCTGCATGATTGCGATGCCGTGGGTGCTGTATGTGATCGCGCCGGGGGTGCATTGCGCCGTTGCGCCGGGGGCGGTGTGCGATCCGCTCCGTTTTGACCTCGCCGTCTCGTTCTCGCGCATCACCTTTCCCTACATCCTGATGATGTCGCTGACGGCGCTGCTTGGCGGCGTGCTGAATTCCTTTGGCAAGTTCGCCGCCTTCGCCGCCGCGCCGATGTTCTTCAACGGCATCCTGATTATCGCGCTGCTGTTCGGCGGCACGATCTTTAAAACCAGCGGCCATGCGCTGGCGTGGGGGCTGGCGGCGGCGGGCGTGGCGCAGTTCCTGTGGATGATGGTGAACTACAGGATGATCGGCTATGTGCTGCGGCTGCGCCGTCCCGTCCTGACGCCGCGCATCCGCAAGCTGTTCAACCTGATGATACCGGGCGCGCTCGGCGCGGGGGCGGCGCAGATCAACCTGTTTATCGACATGATTCTGGCCTCGCTGCTGCCGGTGGGCTCGATCTCCTTCCTCTATTACGCCGACCGTTTGTACCAGCTGCCGCTGGGCGTGATCGGCGTGGCCATCGGCACGGCCCTGCTGCCGATGCTGTCGCAGGCGGTCAAAAAAGGCGGCGGGGCGGACGGAGACCCCGTGAAGCTGCTGGGATTGGGTTTCGAGACCGGCCTTGTGCTGTCGCTGCCGGCGGCCATCGGGCTGATCGTCATTGCCGGACCGATCATGTCCGTCCTGTTCGAGCGCGGAGAGTTCAGCCATACGGACAGTATCCAGTCCTCCCACGCCCTGATCGCCTATGCGGTTGGCCTGCCCGCCTATGTGCTGGCGCGGGTTTTCAGCACCGCCTATTTCGCCCGCGAGGATACCCGCACGCCGGTGAAATTCGCCATTACCTGCGCCATCATCAACACGCTGCTGGCGCTGGCGCTGATCAGCCCGCTGCAACATGTCGGTATCGCGCTGGCGACGGGAATCACCGCCTGGGTCAACCTGTTCCTGCTGATGCGCGGGCTGCACAGGAAGAAGCACCTCGACCTGCCGGCTCATTCTGTTAAAAGGGCGGGAAAAATTCTGGCCTGCGGCCTGATTATGGCGGCGGTGCTGTGGGGGATGGAAAACTATGTGGTGCAGGGCATCGGAACGGGCAGCACCCTGCATAAAGCACTGGAACTGGCGGCTTTGGTCGCGGCGGGCGGGGCGAGCTATTTCACCTGCCTTTATGTCGCGGGCATTTTTAACCGCCAGACGCTAAAAGCCCTATTCCCAAAACGGAAAAAACAGGACACAATCGAGACAGTCCAGCGGATAGAGGAGCAATAGAATGCGAAAGATTTTATGCGGCGTAGTCGTCCTGATGGGGTTCACTGCCACGGCAGAGGCCAGTACTTACGTCTGGAAAGACAACGTCAACGGCTTCACATTCTCCTTCCCGGACAGCTGGCGGATCCAGACCGAAGACGTCCCGACCACGCGGCTGCGGATTGCCGGCCCGATCGGGGAGGATTTTGCGACCTGCCGCGTCAAGGCGGAAAAAGACGGCCGCTTGCAGATTTATCCCAAGCACCTGATGACCGAAGCGGTTGACGAAACGCTGGACCGCAGCTTCTGGGAGCATGAAGTCGCCGAGCATGAAAACGCGACCATCACCGATTACCGCGCCCCGGCCAGCCTCGGCGGCAAGGGCGATGCGACGGCGATCAAGGCATCTTTCGTGCAGGCCAACGGCAGCGGCAAAATGAACATGTACGGCGAGATGATCGGCAGCATCTATGCGGATACGCGCTACGTCGTCAGCTGCTCGTCGCGGATGGAGGTGTTCGAGCAATACGCCCCCGTGTTTGCGACCATCATGGGCTCGGTCGATCTTGCCACGAAATACCATCCTTTTGCGACCGGCTATTACCGCGACTTCCTCGCCGATCCGCAACTGACCCTCCCCCGCACCAAGCCCGGCACGATTTACAGGAAGAATTCCTTTTTCTGGGAGTGATTTGAGGGATAGCACGCAATAAATTTGAGGGGGGATTCAACCCGCTCGTTTGCTGTTTCAATTTACGCTGATCCCTTCTTTGGTTAATAATTAATGAGAAATTTCATATTTAATAATTTGGTTGTAATAAAAAAATACTGGACAATTACTGTTCCAATTGTAATTGTGACGCAGTCCCATGCGGGGAGGCAGATGATATGATACAACCCATACTGGATTTTTTTAATTCCGACAATTTCATGCCCCATGGGCATTGCTTTCTCTGGCAACCAGATATTCTGTGGCTGCATATTCTCTCTGATGCGGGTATTGCCGGTGCCTATTACGCCATACCACTGACGCTGCTGTACTTTGTCCGACACCGCAAAGACTTGCCGTTCAAAAACCTCTTTTTACTGTTCGCCATCTTCATTGTTCTCTGCGGTACCACGCACCTGATGAGCATCTGGGTTCTATGGCACCCTGACTATGCCGTCGAAGGCGTCATCAAGGCGCTGACCGCCATTGCATCCGTTATCACCTTCGTCGTCATGCTGAAGCTCATACCGGAGGCTCTTAAGCTCGTGACGTCAGAAAATCTCGACATGGCCCGTCTGTCCCTGAAACTTCAAAGTAGCGAATCCAAGCTGCGTGCGGTGATGGAAAACATCGTTGACGGCCTTATCACGATTGATGAAGGGGGAATTGTTCAGAGTTATAACAAAGCCTGCAAGAAAATATTCGGCTACGAAGGCGAAGAGGTAATTGGTAAAAACGTAAAAATGCTGATGCCAGCAGAGCATTCAACGCATCATGATCAATATATTCATGACTATCTGGAGACCGGCAAGGCCAAAATCATCGGCATTGGCAGGGAACTTGAGGGCTTGCGTAAAGACGGCTCCACGTTCCCTATGAATTTGTCCGTGGCAGAAGTTAAAACCAGCGAAGGCAAGCGCTTATTTAGCGGCATCATCCGCGACATCAGCGAACGAAAGAATGCGGATAAGAAATTACAGGCCGCGCACCAATACCTACAAAATATGATCAACCATATTCCCGATCCGATCTTTATGAAAGATAAGCAGCATCGCTGGATTGGCGGCAACAAATCTTTTTGGGATTTTATGCACGGGACGCCAGAGAAGTTTATCGGCAAAAGTGACTATGAATTTTTTCCAAAAGCGGAAGCAGATGTTTTTTGGGAAAGGGATAATAAAGTTTTCAATTCCAGCGAGGTGGATGTCAACGAAGAATCCTTTACCGACTTCAAGGGGGTGCGGCATATATTATCTACTAAAAAAGTAACCTTCAAAAATGAGGAGGGAGAGCCATTCCTGGTTGGGGTTATCAGGGATATTACAGACCTCAAGAAAACAGAGATACGGCTGCTGAAATACACTCAGGAGCTCAAGCGCAGCAATCAGGAACTGGATGACTTCGCTTATATCGCATCGCATGATCTGAAAGAACCATTGCGCGGTTTATTGACTCAGGCCTCCTTTTTGCTGGAAGACTATCAGGACAAGCTGGATGCGGAGGGCATACGCCGTATGCGTCGCCTCATGTATCTCAGTCAGCGCATGGAGAAATTGATTGGCGATCTGCTGTACTTCTCCCGGTTAGGCCGCACTGATCTTGCGGTGCAAGAAATCGACCCTAATGAAATTGTCGGCGAAGTCCGGCAAATGATGGATACTTTTCTTAAAGAGCACAACGCGAAAGTGACTATACCGAACCCCATGCCGCGCATTGTCTGCGACAAACTGAAAATTGCGGAAGTCTTCCGTAATCTTATCACCAATGCCGTCAAATATAATGACAAGCCGGAGCGCCTTGTCGAGGTGGGTCATCTGGAGAATGTAAAAGCGCCGCACGATGATGAGAAAGATGTCTTCTATGTCAAGGATAACGGCATAGGCATAGAGCCGGAATTTCATGAGGAAATATTCCGTATTTTCAAAAGGCTTGAAAACCCTGCCGTTAAAAATGAAGAGGGAACGGGGTCTGGCTTAACCTTCGTCAAAAAAATTATCGAACGTCATAAGGGGCATATCTGGCTTGAATCAGAGCTTGGCAAGGGTACGACTTTTTACTTCACGTTAGGGGGTGGTGACCTATGAGTAATCCGCCCCTAAAATCACATACTATTCTTGTCGTTGATGATAACGAGGATGATTACGAAGCCATTGTCCGCGCCTTTAAAAAAGTCGGTCTCAATAATCCTGTTGCCTTATGCAAGACAGGCAAGGAAGCGATAGGTTTTCTTAAACATGGAGGCAGTTTCAACGAAATAGGTATAGCTGAGAGACCGGCATTAATTCTGCTTGATCTCAACATGCCCGGCATGGACGGGCATAAAGTGCTCCAGCAGATCAAGGAAGATGCATCTCTACGGCGCATACCTGTCATCATCTGGACGACATCTTCAAATGACAAAGATATTGATGCGTGTTATCAGACGGGTGCCAATGCCTATATGCAGAAGCCGGCGACCACTGAGGGTTTATTGGAATCAGTCAAACGACTCAAGGAATACTGGTTAGAGGCGGTGCTTTTGCCCGGCGACAATCTATAAAATTGTATACATTTTTGACACAATATTGCCGCACTTACTAACGGTTGTTTACCAGTCATAAAGAGAATGAGGACTATACTGGTATTATGGCGGGTAAAGTGGGGGGATTGCCATGGCAACACATGAAATTCTGCTTGTTGAAGATTCAGTTGATGATGCTTTTCTGGTGTGCAGAACCATTGATAAGCATCTTCCCGGGCGTTTTAAGGTCAACCACAAGATGAACATGGCTGACGCCGAGTCGCATATTCAAGAACGCAAAAATAGCGTCAGCCTCATTCTGCTTGATCTCGGGCTTCCCGATACAAAAAATGGGCGGGATAGTTTTGACCGCATGAAAAGCTACGCTTCTGAAATTCCGATTGTGGTTCTAACCGGTCTGGAGGACCACGATCTGGCATTAGCTCTTATCAGAGAAGGGGCTGAGGATTTTGTGAACAAGGGTTTGATGCGCGAAAAACCGGAGTTACTCAGGGATGTTCTGGAGTTTGCCACATGTCGTCATCAATTGTTGGGCGACACCAACAAAAAAAATGAGCAAAAGGTAAAAGACAAAGATGATGTTATTTCATGGATGAGCGGCGGCTACTCAATCAAGCCATAAGCGTATGCGGGAGCGTCATTATGAGTCATAAATCAAAAAAAATCGTCGGCCACGCGATAGAAGACCCGGAAAAGCTCTACAAGAGCCCTGAGTCGGTTCTGGCCGATAGTCGTTTAACGCAGGCAGAAAAAGATAAAATCCTTCATAGCTGGGAGCAGGATCAGTTTGCTCTGCTGCGGGCTGAAGAAGAAAATATGCCTTCTAAAAACAATGCTCCTTCGCCAGAAGACATGCTGGACAAGATCAAGAAGGCAGAAAAAGTCTTGGAAGACACTGAATCAAGGGTGAAACAAAGGGGTCAGAGTAAGTTGAAATAAATCTCGGTACGATTGTATACACAGAACCCCTTTTTCAGTAATAGCTACCCCCTCTTAATATCCTCCAGCGGCAGTTTTTGCAGGGGGAAGTAGGATTTCTGCTGCGGCTTGATGAGGATGCCGGAAATATAGGCAAAACCGGCCTGCATGGCGGCATCGAGGATTCTCGGGTTTGTGACGCCCTTGATATAGGTCTTGAGGCCAAGATTGCTGTAGTAGGCGGCATATTTTTTGAGGAGCCGCGTCTGCTCGTTTTCGTCAAGGCGGCTTTCCGACAGGTCGAATCCGCAGGCGTGCAGCTTGGCGAAACTCCGGCCGTAATCGGCATAGGACAGCATGCCGGTTTCAAAAACAAACGCCCGCACCAGCTCGGAAAGGCTGTTCGTGGCGATGACGAGGTGGGTCAGGACGGTATCTTTGGGCAGGTTTTTGACCTCGATTATCAGGTTCTTTCTGATTTCCGGGTTCAGGCGGCGCAGGAGATTGAGATAAAGGTCCAGCGCCTCGTTGTTGGCCAGCGTCGCCATTCTCACCGGCACCACGATCAGCGCCATATGCACTTTTGCCTGCATCTTTTCAAGTTCAAGGCAGGCGGCGAAGAGAACGGCAAGATCCTGCCTGAATATTTCCACCGGCGTGCATTCCAGCGCGGGAACCTGTCCCCAGACGCAGCCGATGGAGCCGATCAGCATTTCATTGGCCGGCCGCCACCACGGGGCATAGCTGACATCAGCTTTGGCGGCGACATCCCTCATGTCGCGCGTCAGCGGAGAGGTTTGGGCGCCTACCTCCATTTCCTTTTTGACGCGGGATGTCCACAGACGGAAAACTTCCGCCGTCGGATTAATTCCGAGACCTTCCTTGAGGAATTTAGCCACATCCGGATTGACGGGGGGCGGGCCCTTCTGCTGGCCGGACGGCGAGCCTTTTTCTACCCTGTATTCAAGGATGCTGTCGTCTTTTTTGGCCTGCTGCAGGAGAGGGGCTATTTTGTCCCTAATGCCGGAGACTTTGGCTTTGCCCGTATGAAACGGCAGCTCATAAAAATAGATATGGACGATCGTTCCGCCTTTGTGCGCATAAATCCCCTCGTTTTCCGCGAGGGCGTCGTCACAGGCCTTGCGCCAGACCCGGTCGACCAGCCGGGGGATAAGGTTCGTATTCAGCATAAAAATGTCGGGCAGCGCTTCCTTCAGGTCGAGCGTCAGGATCTCGGCGGCTTTTTGCCGGGTGGCCATGGAGAAATCATCATGGGAAACTTCATATCT
>JAHFPI010000230.1 GCA_023266795.1 Rhodospirillales bacterium | reverse complement strand
ATTGCAAGTTTTTTATTTCAGGAAGATCTTTCGCCTTTGGCTCAGGATGACGAGTAACCTACGAAGACCTTCCGACGGGCGGGGTGGTGCGGGTGGTGGCGGCGAGGAAGGCTTGTTTCTGTTTTTCTGTCCATTGTTCCAGCAGCGTGACAATGTCCGGATCGCCGCAGCCGCGCACGATCATGAGGGCGGTCATGCCCGTATTGTCTTTGATGTCGGGGGAGGCGCCTTTTTCCAGCAGGAGCTCCACCACGTTTTTACGCAGGTTCCAGGCCGCCCACATCAGCGCCGTCCAGCCGTCGTTATTCTGCACGTCCTTGTTCGCGCCCTTTTCCAGCAGCAGTTCAACGACCGGCATACGGCCATACTGCGCGGCGCCCATCAGCGCCGACCAGCCGAATTTATCCTGCGCGTTGATGTCGGCGCCTCTTTCAATCAGCAGCTCCAGCGTGTCCTTGTGCCCCTCCCGCGCCGCGTAGAGCAGGGCGGTCATGCCGTCGCGGTCCTTGACGTCGATGGCGAAGCCTTTATCCAGCATCGCTTCCACGACATGCCGGTGGCCGTTCTTCGCCGCATAACGCAGGGCCGACCAGCCTTCCTTGTTTTTCTTGTCTATATATGTGCCGTATTTGTTCAGGTATCTGACGACGGTCTTTTTATTTCCGGCGGCGGCTGCGGCGACAAACGTTTCAATGTCCTGCTCCGAGGGCAGCGGCTTGAATGAATCGCGTAGTTGTTTAGCAGCCATGGCGGCAGACCTTTCCGCATCCTTATTCTATCATGGTTCTAATGATATAATACTATGGTAAACAAATAGTTAATTTGAATAAATTTTGATTATTTGCCCGAAAATGCTAGTCTTTTTGTGTTTTTAGCAGAGAAGAAAATCCCGGTTATGGCCGTTCAGAAGCAAGTAATGCCGCAAGAAACCACCGACCTGCGCCGTATGCGGCGCGAGGCCTTTCTGGAGTCTCTGGGGTGGCGGCATGTTACACCGCAGCCGATGCAGGCCGATGCATCTTTCCGCCGCTATTACAGGCTGCAGGGAGCGGACAGACCGCTGCTGCTGATGGAGGATCCGCCGGATCGCCCGCCGGTGCCGCCGCTGGTGATGGTGGAGCCGTTTACCCGCATTGCCGGGCATCTGCGGGAATTGGGTCTGCGCGCGCCGGAAGTCCATTTCAAGGATATGCCCAACGGCCTGCTGGTGATCGACGACTTCGGGGATGATACCTATACGCGCCTGTTCGACAAGGGTGCCGACCCCAAGCCGCTGTATGAACTGGCGGTGGACGTTCTGGTGCATCTGCATAAGCATCCGCAGCGCGGTGCGATCGAGTTGCCGAAATACGACGACAAGCATCTGGTGGACGAGGCGATGCTGCTGCTCGACTGGTATTATCCCGCGCTCTCCGGCAAAAAACCGACCGAGGAGATGAAGCAGTCTTTTGCGGCGGTGTGGAAAGACCTCTTCAAAAAATTCCCGCAGGATCAGGAAACGCTGGTGCTGCGCGATTATCATGTCGATAACCTGATGCTGCTGCCGGATGCCGAAGGATTGCAGTCCTGCGGGCTGCTGGATTTTCAGGATGCGGTCATCGGCCAGTTTAGCTACGACTTGATGTCGCTGCTGGAGGATGCGCGGCGCGATGTGCCGCAGGGTTTGCAGCTGCACCTTTACAGCCGTTATATGAAGGGCATGGGCGCAGGGGGAGATCAGGGGCTTGACCTTCCGGCGTTTAATTATTCCTACCGCGTGCTGGCGGCGCAGCGTCATGCCAAGGTGCTGGGGATTTTTGTGCGCCTGTCGGTGCGCGACGGCAAGGACCGCTACCTGACGTTCGTCCCGCATGTGCATAAGCTGTTTATCAATTCCCTCGACAGCCCCGTGCTGGAGCCGTTGCGGCACTGGTTTGAAAAGCATGACATCGACATCCGGAGGCCCCTGACATGACCAAGGATTTTATCGCCAAACGCCTCGACAAAATCAAACCCTCCGCCACGCTGGCGCTGGCGGCGAAGGCGCAGGAGCTGAAGGCGCAGGGCAAGGACGTGATCGGCCTGTCGGTGGGCGAGCCGGATTTCGACACGCCGGATTTCATCAAGGCCGGCGCCAAGGCCGCGATGGACAAGGGCCAGACCAAATACACGCCGGTGCCCGGGACGGTCGAACTGCGCAAGGCCATCTGCGAAAAATTCCAGCGCGAAAACAACCTCACCTACACGCCGGAACAGGTGATCGTCAGCACAGGCGGCAAGCAAGTCTTGTATAACGCTTTCATGGCGACTCTGAACCCCGGCGACGAGGTGGTGATCGCCGCGCCTTACTGGCTCTCTTATCCTGAAATGGTGATGCTGGCGGAAGGGACGCCGGTGATTGTCGGCACAACGCCGGAGCAGGGATTCAAGATGTCGCCGCAGGCGCTCGAAAAGGCCATCACGCCAAAGACAAAATGGGTGATCATCAATTCCCCCAGCAACCCCACGGGCGCAGCTTATACGCGGGAAGAACTGAAGGCGCTCGGCGCGGTGCTCAAGAAACACCCGCATGTGCATATCATGACGGACGATATTTACGAGCATCTCGTCTACGACAATTTCAAATTCTCGACCATCGCTGAAGTCGTGCCGGAACTCTACGACCGCACGCTGACGGTCAACGGTGTTTCCAAAGCCTACGCGATGACCGGCTGGCGCATCGGCTATGCCGGCGGTTCCGTCTAACTCATCAAGGCGATGAGCAAGGTGCAGGGGCAAAGCACGTCCAACGCCAGCTCCATCAGCCAGGCGGCGGCAGTAACGGCGCTCAACGGCGATCAGGCGTTTCTTAAGGACTG
>JAHFPI010000229.1 GCA_023266795.1 Rhodospirillales bacterium | reverse complement strand
CAGCATCGTGCGCGTCACCACCTGATCGGGACGGCGCATAAGGAATTCCAGCAGGCGGAATTCCTTATTTTGCAGGTCGATGCCGGTGCCGCCACGGCTGACTTCGCGGGTCAGGAGATTCATCTCCAGATCGGCCAGCCGGAGAACGGTCTGCTCCTTTTGCTCGCTGCTGTTGCGGCGGACAAGCGCCTCTACACGCGCCATCAGCTCGCCGAACTCGAACGGCTTGGTCAGATAATCGTCACCGCCGGCCTTAAGACCCTTAATACGCTCCTCGACTTTGCTAAGGGAACTGAGGATCAGCACCGGCGTTTTGTTGCCGGAAGAGCGCAGCGCCTGGATAATGGCCAGGCCGTCCAGCTTCGGCACCATCCGGTCGACGATCATGACGTCGTATTTTTCCTCCGTCGCAAGAAAAAGACCGTCCATGCCGTCCCGCGCATGGTCGACGGTATGGCCCGCCTGTTTCAGTCCGTTGATGATGAACTGGGCGTGGCTGTCGTCATCCTCGACGAGAAGCAGTTTCATTTTTTTGCCCGCGCGGCGCGGCGTTTGGCGGCGGCGACGGCATAAGTGCCCGTCCCTTTGTGGACGATAGCGTCGCCCTCGACAAGCGTGCCGGGTTTATGCACCGGCTTGTCGGCAAGCTCTTTATAAACCGGCGTAAAATCCTCGTAGGTTTTTTCAAACAGCTGCTTGAAGCTGTCGATGACAAAATAATTATCCTGAAAATCGTCAATCTGGTAGTGCGTCTGCAGGACGCGCCGCACGTCAAGCTTGATCCGGTGCGGCGACGGGTCGTCAAGGGAGAATACCGACTCCGTGGGCGAGGACAGGATGCCTGCGCCGTAAATCCGCAGGCCCTGCGGCTCCTGAATAAGGCCGAATTCGACGGTATACCAGTAGAGCCGCGCCAGCTTGTCGATGGTGCCGAGCTTGGCGGCCTTCAGACCGCCCCTGCCGTAGGCCTCCATATAATCGCCGAAAACCGGATCGGCGAGAATCGGCACATGGCCGAACAGGTCATGGAATACGTCCGGCTCCTGAATATAATCCATCTGCTCCCGCGAACGGATGAAGTTGCCGGCGGGAAAACGGCGGTTGGCCAGCAGTTCGAAAAAAGGCTCGTCCGGAATCAGCCCCGGCACGGGCACCACCTGCCAGCCGGTGCGTTTCATCAGGATTTCATTCACGTCGGTAAAGTCGGGAATGCGGTCCTGGCTGATGCCCAGCGTTGACAGGGAATCCATGAACAGGCCGATAGCGCGCTTGGGCAGAATTTCCGTCTGGCGCTTGTATAGCGCGCGCCAGACATCATGCTCGTCGGCGGTAAATTGCTTCTGCGGCACGGTAAAAAAATCGAGGTTACCAGGCGTCCATCCATCGGCGGGGGTAAAGTGATATGCCGAGCCTAATCCTTTGTCCATGTTACGAGTGTCCTTTCAAAAAAGCGGGGCGCTGGTCTTCGGGCGCATCTGGCTGACATTCGGGAGAAGCGTCAATAAAAGACTTGAGCTTCAGGCAGTTTTGTTCAATCGCGGAAATCAGCGGCCAGGCCGCCAGCGACATTTCGTAGCGCTGCGCGTTGTAAACCTGCGGGATCAGGCACATGTCGGCGATGGTGACATCGTCGCCGCAGCAATAGGGGCCGGTGCGGAACGGACTGCGGTCAAGCAGTTTTTCAATGGCGTCAAACCCCTGCTGCACCCATTTGTGATACCAGACGGTTTTCTGCTCCCGCGTTATGCCGAATTCGCCCGAGATGTGATTGAGTACTTTCAGGTTGTTCAGCGGATGAATATCCGCAACGCTGATCATCGCCAGCTGCCGCACATAGGCGCGCTGCTCGAGATTTTTGGGCAGGATGCGCGGCTTCGGATATTTTTCCTCCAGATATTCCATGATGGCCATCGACTGGGTGATGAGAAAATTGCCGTCGATAAACGTCGGCACCTGCGCCTGCGGGTTGAGCGCCTTATACTCGGGTGTATGCTGCTCGCCGCCGTTTTTGACCAGATGGATGGAATGGTGCGTGTAATCGAGCCCTTTGTAATTAAGCGCGATGCGCACGCGGTAGGAGGCGGAGGATCTGTAATAGCTGTAAAGCTGCATCATCGCTGAATGTATCCCGTTGTTTATTGTACGAGTTGTAATTCTATACGGAGTCGCTTTCATTAAAATCATTTTTTGGTATTTATTTTTTCATAATTATAGTCTGCGACGATCTCAAAAATAAAAAAAGCGCCCGATTCCAAAAAGGAAAGAGGCGCTTTTTTAAAATTTTCAGGTAAAAAAACTTACTTCGGATCAGCTTTTTTGATGCCCTCGACTTTGTCGGAGCTGGCAACGCCGAGACCGGCATATTTGTTGCCGAACTTGGCCAGACGGCCTTTTTCCATGACTTTCGCGGAACCGCCCGTCCAGGCCGGATGGTTCAGCGGATCGATGTCGAGGCGCATGACGTCACCGGGTTTGCCCCAGCAGCTGTGGGTCGTGTACTCGACACCGTCGGTCATGACGACTTTTATCTCGTGATAATCCGGGTGAATGTTGGCTTTCATGGCCGATCTCCTTAAATTCCTTAACAGATCGAAGTTTTTACATTCATTTCGCGTAATATGCAAGCGTAATTGTTGACTTTGCCGCTCAATTCGGCCAATTCTGTACCTCCTTTGAAAGAATTGCAAATATGTCTTTTACAGAATCAAAAAAACCGGATGCGCGGCGGGTTGTAAAACAGGCGGCAGTGCTGTTTCCGTCGCTCAAGCCCTATAAGCTCCAGCTCGCCGGCACGCTGCTGGCAATCGGCGTTTCCGCCTCGACCGTGCTGGTCTTCGGTTGGGG
>JAHFPI010000057.1 GCA_023266795.1 Rhodospirillales bacterium | reverse complement strand
GGCATAGGTCTTGACGCGGACGAGTGAAAGGACGGGGCCGAAGATTTCTTCTTTATAGATGCTCATGTCGGGCGTGACTTTGTCGAACAGACAGCCGCCGAGGAAGTAGCCGGTCTCATGCCCTTTGACAGTCAGCTTGCGCCCGTCGACGACGAGCTTGGCGCCTTCTTTTTCGCCGGCGTTGACGTAGCCGCAGACTTTGTCGCGGTGCTGTTTGGTGATCAGCGGGCCCATTTCGGCGCTGCGGTCCGTACCGGGACCGACTTTCAGCGCCTTGATGAGCGGCGTCAGTTTTTCCACCAGCGCATCGGCCACTTTATCGCCGACGGCGACTGCAACCGAAATCGCCATGCAGCGTTCGCCGGCCGAACCAAAGGCCGCGCCCATCAGGGCGTCCGCCGCCTGCGCCATGTCGGCGTCGGGCATGACAATCATGTGGTTCTTCGCGCCGCCCAAAGCCTGCACGCGCTTGCCGTTGTCCGTGCCGGTTTTGTAAATATATTCCGCCACCGGCGTCGAGCCGACGAAGCTGACGGCGTGGATGTCCGGATGGGCGAGGATGGCGTCGACGGCTTCCTTGTCGCCGTGGATGACGTTGAACACGCCGTCGGGCAGCCCCGCTTCCTTGAGCAGCCCCGCCATGAAGATGGAGGAGGAGGGGTCGCGCTCCGAAGGTTTCAGGATAAAGGTGTTGCCGCAGGTGATGGCGATGGGGAACATCCACATCGGCACCATCGCCGGAAAGTTGAACGGGGTGATGCCCGCGACGACGCCGAGCGGCTGGCGCAGGGAATAGCTGTCAACGCCCGTGCCGACGCTGTCGGAATATTCGCCTTTCAGGAAGCTGGGGATGCCGGTGGCGAATTCGACAATCTCGATGCCGCGCTGGACTTCGCCTTCCGCGTCGATCTGCACCTTGCCGTGCTCGCGCGAGACGATATGCGCCAGCTCGGTTGAATTTTTATGCAGCAGCTCCAGAAAACGGAACATGATGCGTGCGCGGCGCATCGGGGGCACTTCCGACCAGACTTTGAAGGCATCTTTCGCCTTTGCGACGATGTCGTTGATTTCGGCTTTGGTGTGGAACGGGATGCGGGTGATGACCTCGCCGAGAGCTGGATTATACACATCGCCGTAGCGGCGGTTCTTGTCTTCCTTAAGCTGGGCTTTCATGGCGTGTTCCCTTATGCCAGATTTTTGATGACGCCGGACAGCGTCGTGAAGATCTCGTCGATCTGCGATTTTGAAATAATCAGCGGCGGCGAGAGGGCAATGGTGTCCCCCGTCGTGCGGATCAGCAGGCCTTTCTCGTAGCATTGCAGGAAGGCTTCGAACGCCCGCGCCGTCGGTTTGCCGGGGATGCCTTCCATTTCAATCGCGCCGATCAGACCGGTATTGCGCAGGTCGATGACATGCGGCAGGCCTTTCAGCGCGTGCAGGGCGCTTTCCCAATAGGGCGCCAGTTCCTTGGTGCGTTCGAACAGCCCTTCTTCCTGATAGGTGTCGAGCGCCGCAAGGCCGGCGGCGGCGGCAACCGGATGGCCGGAATAGGTGTAGCCGTGGAACAGCTCGATGGCGTTCTCCGGGCCGGTCATGAAGGCGTCATAGACTTTTTTGTCCACGGCGACGGCGCCCATCGGGATGGTTCCCGCCGTCAGCCCTTTGGCCATCGTGATGATGTCGGGCTGGACGTTGTAGTATTCCGCTGCCGTGCAGGTATTGCCGACGCGGCCGAAACCGGTGATGACCTCGTCGAAAATCAGCAGGATGCCGTGTTTGGTGCAGATCTCGCGCAGTTTTTCGAGATAGCCCTTCGGCGGCAGCAGGACGCCGGTCGAACCCGCGATCGGTTCGACGATCACGGCGGCGATGGTTTCCGGACCGTGCAATGTGACAATCCTTTCGAGGTCATCGGCAAGATGCGCGCCCCACGAAGGCTGGCCCTTGGTATAAGCATTTTCTTTCAGGTTATGCGTGTGCGGCAGGTGATCCACGCCGGTCAGCAGGGAGCCGAAGAACTTGCGGTTGTTGACGATGCCGCCGACGGAGATGCCGCCGAAGCCGACGCCGTGATAGCCGCGCTCGCGCCCGATCAGGCGGGTGCGTCCGGCCTGTCCGCGCACGTTGTGATAGGCGAGCGCGATTTTAAGGGCGGTGTCTACGGATTCCGAGCCGGAATTGGTGAAAAACACGTGGTCGAGCGTTCCCGGCATCAGCGTGGCGACGCGGGAGGCGAGTTCGAATATTTTCGGGTGGCCCATCTGGAAGGCGGGCGCGTAATCCAGTTCCTGAATCTGCTTTGCCACGGCGGCAACCACTTTTGGCCGCGCATGGCCGATGTTGCAGCACCACAGGCCTGCCGTTGCGTCCAGCACCTTGCGTCCGTCGTCCGTCGTGTAGTGCATGTCTTTTGCCGAAACGAACATGCGAGGCTTTTGCTTGAACTGGCGGTTGGCCGAAAACGGCATCCAGAAAGCTTCGAGATTATTCGCGGAGGGCTGCGTTTGTTTTTGGGCGGCGGAGGAACGGGAAGAGGACATGGACGGGCACCTTTACACTTAAAAATAACTAAAAAGATAATTGGCTGAAAATTAGCACAGAACCCGCCGATTATGCAATGTTGGACAAAGGCTGTTTTTGTTAGCCATAATGCGAAATATTGGAATTTTAAAACATTCTATCCCCTCTTCGGGCGAGTTTATGTATGATCGTCATGGATTTTTTGGATTTATCAAAATGCTGCCTCAGGAAATTATTCGCAAAAAAAGGGACGGTCAGAAACTGACCGCTGACGAGATCCGGGAATTCATTACCGGCGTCACCGCCAAGACCGTCAGTGAAGGGCAGGTGGCGGCGTTTTGCATGGCGGTGCTGCTGAAAAAAATGGAAATGGGCGAGCGGGTCGCGCTCACCTCCGCAATGGCGAAATCCGGCACGGTGATGGACTGGTCGGGCGAAAATCTGCCCGGGCCGGTGCTCGACAAGCATTCCACCGGCGGTATCGGCGATAAAGTCAGCCTGATGCTGGCGCCCATTGTAGCGGCCTGCGGCGGTTTTGTGCCGATGCTGTCGGGGCGTGGGCTGGGGCACACCGGCGGTACGCTCGATAAAATGGATTCTATCCTCGGATATAAATCGCAGCCGGATGTCGCCCTGTTCAGAAAAACCGTGCGGGAGGCGGGCTGCGCTATTATCGGCGCGACGCCCGATCTGGCGCCCGCCGACCGGATTATCTACGCCATCCGCGATGTGACCGGCACTGTCGAGTCGCTTGACCTGATTACCGCTTCCATCCTGTCGAAAAAACTTGCCGCCGGATTGCAGGGGCTGGTAATGGACGTCAAGTTCGGCACCGGCGCTTTCATGCGGAGATATGAAGACGCCAAAGCGCTGGCGGAAAGCATCGTGACGGTCGCCAACGGCGCAGGGCTGCCGACCGTGGGCCTGCTGACCGACATGAACCAGGTGCTGGGGCGCACGGCGGGCAATGCGCTTGAGGTGAGGGAATCCATTGAATACCTGCAAAATAAAAACGTCGATCCGCGCCTGCATGAAGTGACTATGGCGCTGACCTCAGAATTGCTGGTGCTGGGCAGGCTGGCGAAAAATACCGGCGAAGCGCGGCAGAAAATCGATACCGTCCTGAAAAACGGCAAGGCCGCTGAACATTTCTCCCGCATGGTGGCGGCGCTGGGCGGCCCCGCCGACCTGATGGACAAGCCGGAAAAATACCTGAAACCCGCGCCGTTCGTAAAAGATTTTTACCCGCCGCAAAAATTCCGCGTATCGTCGGTTGATGCGCGCACCATCGGTATCGGCATTGTCGAGATGGGCGGAGGTCGCGCCCGCCCGACCGATGTGATCGACCACGCCGTCGGCCTCACGCAGGTGGCGCAGATCGGCGAGGAGACGGGGCCGGGGGCGATGCCGCTCGCCACGATCCATGCCAAAGATGAAGCCGGTTTCCGGCACATGGCGGGTGTTCTGACGGCGGCGATGATGTCCGCCGATAAAACGGATGTATCCGGCGGCCTCGTCAGGCTGAGGATAGCCGCGTGACACAGGCCGCGCATCATGCCTACCGCAAAAATATCTTTATCGCCGTTTTACTCGTCTGCACCGGTTATGCCTTTTACAATATCGGCGATGCCGCTTTGAAATTGGTGGCGGGGAAGTTCCACTTTTCGGAGATATTCTTTATCAACAGCAGCATCATTGCGTCGTTTATGGTGGTTTACGGCTGGATAAAGGAGAAAAAAAAGGCCTTCCGGACAAAAAAACCCGCGCTGATGTTTTACCGGGCGCTTTTGGCGGCGGCCATCAGCCTGTGCAATATTTATGCCCTGCCGCATGTGCCGCTGACCACTTTTTACACGCTGATTTTCACGTCGCCGTTCTGGGTGGCGCTGCTGTCGGCTTATTTTCTCAAGGACAGGCTGGATAAGCGCCGCATGATGCTTATTCTGGCAGGGTTTGCCGTCATCCTGTTTATTTTCAGGCCCGACGGCGGGTTGCTGAATAGATGGGCGGTGCTGGTTCTGGTGAGCGCTTTTATTTATTCGTGCCAGCTGGTGATGATACGGCATATAGGCTCCACGGAAAGCCGCCCGTTCATGATCCTGTGCGGTTCGCTCATGTGCTTGCTGATCGCCATTCCCTTTCTGCCCAGTCACTATGTGCCGCCGACTCCCTATGAATGGGGATTGTTCCTGATGATGGGCACGACCGGCAGTATCGGGCTTTTAAGCATTACCTATGCTTTTCAGGCCGCTCCGTCGGCCGCCGTGGTGGCACCGTACCACTATACGCAGATCGTCTGGGGGGCGCTGCTGGGGTATTATATTTTCAGGGAAATTCCCGACACCGTCACCATTATCGGTGCCGCCCTGATTATTCTGCTGGGGATTTATCTGATCTATGACGAGACACGACGGTCTGCTTTAAGGAAGATTGTGCCCGAGATTGTGGCGGGTTGACGGCATGACGACGACGGAGCGCCACGCCTATCGTAAAAACATCATTCTCGCCGTTCTGCTTGTATGCGTCGGTTATGCCTTTGCCAATATCAGCGACGCCGCTCTGAAAACGATGGCGGGCAAGTTCAGCGTTTTTCAGGTTATTTTTATAAACTCCGTTACCTCCATATTTTTTATGGCCGTTTACGGATGGAAAAAAGAGGGAAAAAAGGCTTTCCGGACAAAGAAGCCCGGATGGATGTTTATCCGTGCCGCGTTGGGGCCGCTCTCCGGCGCCTGCACCATTCAGGCGCTGCCGCACGTGCCGCTGACAACTTTTTATTCGCTGGTTTTTACATCCCCGTTCTGGATTATTCTTCTCGCGGCGTATTTTCTCGGGGACAAGCTGCCGTTGCGGCGGCTGATGGCGGTGCTGTTCGGTTTTGCCGTCGTTGTGTCCATCCTTGCGCCCTGGAACGGGTCATTCAACGGCTGGGCGCTTGTCGTGCTGCTGGGGGCGCTTATTTATTCAGGCCAGATGGTGCTGGTGCGCCATATCGGCGCTCATGAAAGCAGGGCCTTCATGGGCATGAGCGGTTCGGCATTCAATATCCTGGCGATGCTGCCTTTTCTATTCAGTCATTACGTAGCACCCACGTCCTACGAGTGGGGGATTTTTGCCATCATGGGCATCACGGGCACGATCAGCTTTCTTTGCATCGTATCTTCTTTCCAGATGGCGCCCTCGGCGGCGGTGGTGGCGCCGTACCATTATACGCAGATATTCTGGGGCGCGCTTCTCGGGTACTTCCTGTTTCAGGAAGTACCTAAAACCGGTGTGATGGTGGGCTCCGCCCTGATTATCCTGTCGGGGATTTATCTGGTATACGATGAGACCCGGCGCTCCCGCATCATCGTGGAGACTCAACGGCCGCTTTAGTTAGGCCGCCTTTTCCGCATCCAGACTGCGGAGGGTCTCGATGCCGGCCTTCATGTAGTCCCAGCCTGAAACAACCGTCATAACGGTGGCGATCAGGAAGGCGACCTGACCGATGACGAACGAATGCGGGACGAGGGCGGGACCGTAGTCGCCAGCCATCAGGAAGCCGCTGGCGAACATCTGCATGGCGGTCTTCCACTTGCCCATCCATGAAATCGGTACGGAGACGTTATAGAGGCCGAGAAATTCGCGCAGCCCGGACACCAGAATTTCACGGATGAAGATGATAAGCGCGGGGATGATCCAGATATTCGTCAGCCTGCCAAAAGAGACCAGCAGCATCAGAACGCCGCCGATCAGTATTTTATCCGCAGTGGCGTCTAGAAACTTGCCGAAGACGGACGTCTGCTTCGTATACCGCGCAATGACGCCGTCCAGAAAATCCGAAATGCAGGCGAAGAAAAAAATCACCACGTTGATCCAGGTGGCCGCCGGACCGCCGATATAAAAAAACAGGGTCAGCACCGGTATCACCGCGATACGGTAGGCGGAAAGGAGGTTGGGGATGTTGTAGAAGAGCTTGGGCATGTTTCCGGTTTCGTCCTATTCACGGCCATCATGGAAAAAGTTGTAGATTCTCTCCGCAACGGCTTTGCTGATGTTCTCTACCTTTTGTAAATCAGGGAGCCCTGCCTCGGCAACTGCTTTCGCGGAACCGAAGTGAAGAAGCAGGGCTTTCTTGCGTTTTCCGCCGATTCCGGGGATTTCGTCAAGTGGGCTGGCGGTCAGCGCCCGCGCTCTTTTCGCTCTATGGGAAGTAATGGCAAAACGGTGCGCCTCGTCGCGGAGTCGCTGCAAAAAGTACAGCACCGGATCATTCGGTTCCAGACTGAAGGGGGGCTTGCCGGAAATGAAGAATCGCTCCCGTCCGGCATTGCGATCCGGTCCCTTGGCAATCGCAATGACAGGGATGCTGGAAACGCCCAGATCCGCCATGACCTGAAGCACGGCATTCAGCTGCCCCTGACCGCCGTCGATGAGCAGCAGATCGGGCCGCACGGCAGTGTCATCATTTACGAACTGCTGGAAACGTCGGGTCAGCATGGCGCGCATCATGCCGACATCGTCGCCGGGGTTCACGGGATCGGCCATGTTGAATTTGCGGTAGGCATTCTTCTGGAATCCCTCCGGCCCGGCGACGATCATCGCTCCCAGCGCGTGGGTGCCGGAGATATGGCTGTTATCATAGACCTCAATGCGCTCCGGCGGCGCTTCCAGCCCGAAGTGTCCGGCCAGTTTCTCCAGAATTTCGCCCTGACCGGCATCGGTGGCGCGTTTTCTTTCCAGCGCTTCCCGGGCATTTTTCAGCGCCATGCCGATCAGTTCTTTTTTGGCGCCGCGCACGGGGCGGGTGATCTTCACCTTGAGCGCCTGCGTCAGCACGGATTTATCCGGGATCGCAGTGTTGACGAGAATTTCCTTCGGCACCGGCCTGCTGCTGTAAAACTGCGCGATGAAGGCGGCGAGAATATCCTCCGGCGTTTCGTCTTTTTCGTGGCGCGGGAAATAAGAGCGGTTGCCGAAGTTCTGCCCCGCACGGAAGAAAAACACCTCGATGCAGCTGATGCCGTCATGCTGGTGGATCACATGGATGTCGGTGTCTTTCAGGCCCGCGACATGGACGGTCTGGTGCGACTGGATGCTGGTCAGGGCGCGGATACGGTCGCGCAGCGCGGCGGCGCTTTCAAAATCCATGCGGTCGCTGGCCTGCTGCATCTCGCGGGCGAAGTATTCCTGTATCCGGCGGCTCTTGCCGGAAAGGAACTGCCGCGCCATATCCACCTGTTGCGCGTATTCCGTTTTGGATACTTTTGCAACGCAGGGTGCCGTGCAGCGCTTGATCTGGTATTGCAGGCAGGGGCGGGTGCGCTGGGCAAAAACGGAATCCGTGCAGTTGCGCAGCATGAAAGCCTTGTGCAGTACGGCGAGGGTTTCGTTGACCGCGCCGCCCGAGGCGAAGGGGCCGAAGTACTCGCCCTTGCGGTCTTTCGCACCGCGATGCTTGGTGACCTGCGGAAAATCGTGGCCGGTGATAAGGATGTAGGGGAAGGATTTATCGTCGCGCAGCAGGATATTGTAACGCGGCTTCAGTTTTTTAATCAGGTTCGCTTCCAGCAGCAGCGCCTCCGCCTCCGTATGGGTGGTGGCGAACTCCATATGCACCGTTTGCGCGATCATGCGCTGGATGCGGATGACCTGCTTCTGCGGCTGGGTATAGCTCCGGACGCGCTTTTTGAGATTTTTGGCCTTGCCGACATAAAGCACCTCGCCGGACGCGCCCAGCATCCGGTAGACGCCGGGCAGGCCGGGCAAAGTCGCGACAAAGCTCTCAATAACCTGAGCGCCTGATTTCTGATCCTTTCCCGTCATGCCTCAATGATAAGGCATCTGTCGTTTTTTGGGCAGGATTTTTAAGGAGGCGCGTTATGCAGGCGGCCTTGCTGCTGTTTTTGCTGCGGACCCCGTATGTATAGTTTGTTTATCAGTATTTGGAATGTATCACGCAGGTCACCCTTCGGCAGGGCGGCATGGGCATCCTGAAGGGTGCCGTTAAAGCGTTCGACGGTGACCGGTTCATAAAGAGCCATCAACCGTGCCGTTTTTGCACCCGCCTTGTCGTCAAAGTTTCCAAAGGCTGTTTCTATATCCACGCCGGCATCCTGCTGAAGATGAAGCAGATTGTCTGCGGTTTCTTTTTTTCCTGCCTTGCGCAGCGCGGCCTCGGCTTGATCCAGCAGCGGCGATTGTTCAGCTAACGGCATTAATTCATCGAGAGAAAGACCCATTGTAGCCTCCATTGTTTACTATGGAGAATGATAGCAAATGAAAGTTAATAAACTCTGTATCCTGCGTTAAGGGCTTGAATTTACAGCTGGATTAACGTAATTTGGCTGTACAGATTCTACTTGCAGCGGCCCTGTGGCGGAATTGGTAGACGCACACGACTTAAAATCGTGAGCCTGTAACGGGCGTGCCGGTTCGATTCCGGCCAGGGCCACCATAAATTGGTAAGGGGCTTGTCAAAATTACCCCTTGATATAATTGGCATTTAGTGTATTATGTAATATATATTCGTGCGTAAATAACGCAATCAGGGAGAAACTGCAATGGTGCAGCCTTCGGCCGGGGAGATGGGGACTTTTATCGCCATCGGCGGACATGAGAACAAGAGCGGCGATATGGCGGTGCTGAAGCGCGTTCTTCAGGAAGCCAAAGGCAGCCAGTCGCGCGTCCACATCATTACGACGGCGGGGACATTACCCGAAGAATACAAAAAAATGTATGAGGACGCTTTCCGGCTGCTGGGGGTCGAATGCGTTGTGACGTATATCGCCACGCGGGAAGAGGCCAATGACCCGCAAATCGTCAGTCGTATTGCCGATGCCGACGTCATTTTCTTTTCAGGCGGCGACCAGTCCCGCCTGCCGGCCATTCTGGGCGGGACGGCTTTTCTTGATGAGGTGATGCGTCTTTTCAGACAGGGGACTGTGCTTGCCGGTACGAGCGCCGGTGCTGCCGCATCTTCCGCCATGATGATTTATCCGGATGGAAAGGGCGGTGCTTTGCTCAAGACGGGCCTCGGTTTTGTTCCCGGCGTTGTTTTTGACACGCATTTTGACACGGGGAAGAGGCTGACGCGGCTATTTAATGTTATCACGGCCAAACCCAAGCAGGGGAAACTGGCACGGTTGTTTAACTTCCTGACGGCCAAGCGCAGCAATATCGGCATAGGTCTCGACGAGAATACCGCCGTTGTCATGCATAATAAAAATATGCTGGAAGTGGTGGGCAGCGGATGTGTCACGATCATCGACGGAAAATCCCTGCAGCAGAAACTCGTCGCCGGTGATCGCTATAATCTTAAAAAGAGAAAAATAATCCCGGCGTAGATTTTTATTTACGGCTTCGGGTGGGTGCGCGCCGGCGCGGCCGGCGGGCGCTGGTAGGTGATGACCGGTTCTTCGCCGGCGTCCCTGACCATTTTCACGATTTTTTCCGTTGCGGCTTTAAGCGGCTTTTCGTCGGTGGCGCGGAGCACAAGGCTCAGGCTCGGCCCGCTGCCGCCCATAGTCGGGTAGCTGCCGATTTCCACGTCCGGGCACTGTTTCTGGATGTTTTCCATTTCGATGGCGATGTCGCCCTCGCGCAAGGAGCAGGTGACGGTATTGGAGAGCATCGGCGCGCCCTGCGGCAGCGTCGGCTCGACGGCCAGAAACATCGCCTGCATTATGCTTGGCACACCGGCCATGACATAGACGTTTTTTATTTTAAAGCCGGGGGCGATGGATGCCGGATTGTCGATCAGCGTCGCGCCGGCAGGAATGCGCGCCATGCGCAGGCGGCCTTCGTTCATCGCGCTGCCTTTCGAGATGTAGTATTCCTCCATGCGGCGCCGGGCTTCGGCGTGGATCTCGAGCTTTACATGGAACGCCTTGGCGATGCATTCGGCGGTAATGTCGTCGTGCGTCGGCCCGATGCCGCCGGTGGAGAAGACGTAGCCGTATTCCTTGCTGAGTTCGCTGGTGGCTTTGATGATCGCCGCTTCTTCATCCCGCACCACCCGCACTTCAACGAGCTTGATGCCGCGCAGGGCGAGCCGTTCGGCGATAAACCGGATGTTCACATCCTGCGTCCGGCCGGAGAGGATTTCGTTGCCGACGAT